>CAZFOI010000037.1:0-9633 GCA_964520605.1 uncultured Bacteroidales bacterium | reverse complement strand
CCCCGCCTGTGGCAGGGAATACAGCGACTTCTGCCTGAGGCAGACCGGTAAGGTAAATGGAGATGCTGCCCGGATCCGAATTGGACTGAGCAAAAACAAACTTTGCTGCATGAAGAAAAACAAGAATAAGAAAAAAACGGCGAACGACAGTCATGCTTATCACCCCTTAAAGCTTAACCATTTCATGTCTTATGGCATGACGCACCAGCTCAGAAATGTTTTTTACTCCCAGCTTCTTGAAAATATTCGATTTGTGTACATCTACCGTCCGTTTGCTGATGCAGAGCTTTTCAGCAATTCGCTTTGCCGGATTCCCTTCGGCAAGCAACCGGGTTATCTCCTTCTCCCTTGAAGTCAGTGCACCGGAGTTCCTGATTCTTTTCTGGGGCTGCAGGGAGTCAATCAGACTTGGGGCTATGAGCTCTGCCGTAGAACCTTTAAACCAGGTCTCTCCCTTGGAAAGTGCCTTTATGGCAGCGCTTAACTCTTCTATTTTGGTCTCTTTGGGCAAAAATCCCCTGATACCGGCATTGATTCCTTCCATGATGTGCTCCCTTGAGTGGTGGGCAGAAACCAATAAAATGTTGTTGGAGGCATTCTCTCTGATGATCTCTTTGGTAGCATATATGCCATTGAAGTTTGGCATCTCATAATCCATTACAATAACATTGGGATTGTGCTCCTTCACTTTCTTGATAGCTTCCATGCCATTAGAGGCTTCCGCTATCTCTCCGATATCAGGATCAGAAGATAAGAGGGAGCGCAGGCCGTCGCGAACCAGGGCATGGTCGTCTACCAGCAGCAGCTTGATTTTCATAAACGTATGGTACTTTTATTATTTTTCCCTGCAAATATGGGCCAATCCAACGGCTTAAACAATAAGCAATTTGTCATATCATTTGTCAAGGCCGTAAGTACTATTGCTTATTTTTTCTGCTATTTACGTTTTCATGGATATGCATTCCGGTTTGATACCCTGTAATCAGGTCTCTGTAATGATATTAAGCGGAATCGAAATATGCACCATGAAATACCTGTCCGGGCGCGTTCTGAAAACCAGCTTGCCTTCGAGTATGTCGGTGCGGTATTTTAATGATGTAAAACCCGTTTTAAGTAAACCGGAATTGGGGTGCAGGCCTTTCCCGTTATCCCTTATGTATATATGTAAATGATGTTCCCTTGCAAATACGTGCAGATACACTTTGGATGCACCACTATGCTTAGAGATGTTGGTAAATGCTTCTTCCAGAATTCTGAAAATATGATTCTCTGCCCTGATAGACAGGTTCTCGGGAAGCTTTTCTATACAATAACGAACCCTGATCAGGCTCATACGTTCAAAACCAAAGATAAGGTTGGTTACTGTGTCCTTAAATGGCTGATTGCGCACAGAACCGTCGGTCATTCGCCTGCTTACGGCACGCAATTCTATCATGGCCTGAATGATAAGATCCAGCACCTCCTCCTGTGCCTTGTCTTTGCCCTTGTCCTCTTCGCTCATTCGCATGACCATTTCCTGGCGGAGCTTGGTTAGAATCAGCATCTGCCCGATATGGTCGTGAAGCTCCCTTGCAATCACCGCCCGCTCCTTCTCTTCGCTTTTCTCAAGGGCATCATAGATTTTGATTTGGTGGGTAATGTCTCTGCCCATAGACTGAAAACCGATTAATTGCCCATCCTTTGTTAACAGGGCCGTATCGACCCACTCCTGCCAGCCAATTTGTTTGTCGGGCAAAAAAACCTTATGACGGTACCTGTGCGTAGGATTGTCTTTGCCAAGTTTGGAAAGGATTTGAATTACCCCTTCTTTGTCTTCTTCGGGAATCAGATCAATGAATGGTATTCCGATCAGCTCCCTGGGAGATTTGTTAAACATCCTGGCATAAGCGGAATTGACATAGGTAAGCGTGGTATCTGGCAGAAAACGGCAAATCATGTCGTGATGATTGTCTAAGATGGTGTTTAACTCCTTCTGTTTTGCCGTTAAGCGGGAAATGACTCCCTCGTGTCTTACCACCATGCGCAATATGCCGGAAAGTTTGCGGTAGATATGGCTTTTGGTTATGAAAAAATCAATGCCCGAATCCAGCTCACCATCATGTTCCCAATCCGCCTCATGGCAGATGGTGGCTATGAAATAGGGATCATAATCGGTGGTTTGCCGGATAAAATCCATGATGGAAACCATATCCAGTCCTTCCATCAACAGATCGGCGATTATGATCAGCGGCCGTTCTTTTTTTATTGTTTCGAGCGCACCGGCGGGCTCAGAAACCTGGATGAAATCGAATTGATGAACCTTTTGGGTCAGCAGAAAAACCTGGTCGCAAATGGCCTGATCGGCCTCAATTACCATCATTTTTCCAAGATTGTTTCCAGGCATATGGCAATAATTTGCGTTTATGTAAGACAAACTACTTATTAATACATACGAATAGTTTGCTATTTACAAATTTTATTCCAAACTACACACTGCTCTGCTGGTCAAATATTATGTGAATTGACATAGCCAAACATGTGCAGACAACTCTTCGTTTTTGAAGACAGGGGTTTGCAATAACGAGCTACATGCGTTCAGGCACTTCAATACCCAATAGTCCCATGCCATTCTGTAATACCTGAGCGGTAAGTGCGGAAAGCTTCAGCCTGAAAAGGCTCAATTCTTCATCAGGCTCATTCAGTACGGAGTATTCATGATAAAACTGGTTGTACTCCCTGGCCAACTCGAATAGGTAATTTGCAAGGGTGGCCGGATTCAGTTCATGAGAAGCGGCTTCAATTATTTCAGGGAAGGCATGCAGGGTCTTCAATACCCTTCTTTCCTTTTCATTAATTTTATCTGGAGAAAGCGAAAGCTTTTCTGCGGATGACTTTGCCGGGTCGGCTGCGCGCATAACCGAGCGTATCCTTGCATGGGCATACTGAATAAAAGGACCTGTATGGCCATTAAAGTCAATGGATTCCTCAGGATTGAACAACATATTCTTTTTGGGATCCACCTTCAGAATGAAGTATTTCAGGGCCCCCATGGCCAGCATATGGTAAAGACCGGATTTCTCCTCTTCGGTGAAATGATTTGTTTTTCCCAGGGCTTCCGTGGTTTCTTTAGCAGTACGGGTCATTTCGGCAATCAGGTCATCGGCATCAACCACGGTCCCTTCCCTTGATTTCATCTTTCCCTGAGGGAGCTCAACCATCCCATAGCTAAGATGAAATATGCTATTGGCATAGGGTTTGTCCAGTTTTTGCAGCACCTTTTTCAGGACGTCGAAATGATAGTTCTGCTCATTGCCTACCACATAGATCATCTGATCAGCCTTGTAATCATCGTAACGCAACTGGGCGGTGCCCAGGTCCTGTGTCATATAAACGGAAGTGCCATCACCACGCAGCAGCAGTTTCTCATCCAGTTTCTGATCCGAAAGATCAACCCATACAGACCCGTCTTCCCTGCGGTAAAACACGCCCTTTTCAAGACCTTCTTTTACAAGTTTCCGCCCAAGGAGATAGGTTTCACTTTCGTAATATATTTTGTCAAATGAAATTCCCAGAAGACCGTAGGTGGTATCGAAGCCCTGGTAAACCCATTGATTCATTTGTTTCCAGATTTCAATGGTTTGCGGATCGCCCTCCTCCCACTTGCGCAACAATTCACGGGCTTCCTGCATCAATGGTGCCTGTTGTCTGAGGGTTTCTTCATCGGGCAGGGCATTGCCCGGGGTAATTTCCGACTGATTTTGCTGAATCAATTCCGCAACTTGTTTTTTCAGCTCGGTCTCAAACCTGACATAATAATCTCCGGTAAGTTTGTCGCCCTTTTTCCCGGTGCTTTCGGGTGTTTCTCCCCGGCCGTATTTCATCCAGGCCAGCATCGACTTGCAAATGTGAATTCCCCTGTCATTTACAAGATTTACCTTTCTGACGGATTTTCCGCCCGCCGCAACCAGTCTGGAAACGGCATCCCCAAGAAGGTTGTTGCGAATATGTCCCAGATGCAGGGGCTTGTTGGTGTTGGGCGATGAAAACTCAACCACTACGGGCCTGTCATTTTCCTGAGCATCCTTCAGTCCAAAGGACTTGTTATGCATCTCTCTTTGCAGAAAATCAAGCCAATAGGCAGGACTCAGGCTGAGGTTTAAAAACCCCTTAATTACATTATAGGAATCCACTTCATCTACCGTATCCTGAATGTGTTTGCCCAGCATATGCGCCATGTTCTCAGGAGACTGTCTGGCAGCCTTTACAAAGGGAAATACAACCAGGGTGAGGTCCCCAGTGAATTCTTTTCTTGTATCCTGTATCTGAACTTCCGGGGGGTTTGTCTTTATACCAAATGCAGCCTGAAGGTATTCACTGGCGGCCAGGGCAATTTTTAGGGCAACCTGCATGTTTTCTTATGAATTATAATACCGGCAAAAATACGCCTTTTTAAGGGCTTTTTGTAATTTAGCCTGTAGAAATTCACCCCTGATGCTTCAGCACATGATCAAGAGATACATTATATATATAGCAATGCTCCTTGCCGCTGCCACTATTTTTCTGATGGTTTCCTGCAGCGGGAACGGACAAACCAGGCAGTCAGCCCAAAGTCAGGATGTAACAAACCGGCAACAGCAGCTCCGGATTCCGGTATTTGATCCTGATACGGCATATGCATTCATAGAAGCCCAGCTGGCTTTTGGACCCAGGGTGCCCAATACCGAAGCACACCGCCAGTGTGCCTCATGGCTAACGGCAACCCTGCAGGCCTATGCAGACACCGTTTATGTGCAACAGGCAAAAGTAAGGGCTTACAATGGCACGGTGCTTGACATTCAAAACATCATCGGGGTGTTTCAACCGGAAAAGAAAACCCGCCTGCTGCTTTGTGCCCATTGGGACAGCAGGCCTTATGCAGACTGGGATCCGGATCCGGCCAATCATTATACCCCCATTCCCGGAGCCAACGACGGAGGCAGCGGGGTGGGCGTATTGCTTGAGATCGCACGCCAGCTAAGCATGCACCATCCCAATGTGGGCGTGGATATTGTGTTGTTCGATGCGGAAGATTACGGGCAGCATCAATCGGTAACAACTCCCGATAATGATTCATGGGCACTTGGTTCACAATATTGGGCAAAGAACACCCATGTTCCGGCATACCGCGCCAAATACGGCATACTTCTGGATATGGTTGGAGCCTCCGGGGCAACATTTTTGCGCGAAGGTTATTCCATGCTGTTTGCCCCAACCATTGTACGCAAGGTTTGGGAAACGGCAAGATCTGCCGGATTTGGACATTTCTTCCTTGAAAGAGACGGAGGGTTTATTACCGACGATCATTTTTATGTGAATACCATCACAGATATTCCCACCATTAACATCATCCATCTTGATGACTCAACACCCCATGGCTTCTTCCCATACTGGCATACATTAAAAGACAATATGGATGTCATAGACCGGGCCACCTTAATGGCTGTTGGTCAGACAGTACTGACTGTTGTATTTCGGGAGTAGATCGGGATAGTGGCAAAGGGGTAAAAAAAAGCCCCTTAACCGTTATGTTTTAATTTTTTTGTATTTTAGCACCTTGAAAATTGTGCGGTAAATGGCACAACCAGATTGGAGAGGTGGCCGAGTGGTCGAAGGCGCACGCCTGGAAAGTGTGTATCCGCCAAAAGCGGATCAAGGGTTCGAATCCCTTTCTCTCCGCCAGTTATCCACCATAAACCAAAACAAATCAGGATTATTAATTCACATTTTTCGTATCAATCAAAACCAACAGAATCAGTTATGAAAAAATTATTCGTCTTTTTAACAGTAGCGGGATTGCTTACCTTCGGTATCAATACCATGGTTCAGGCACAGGTTGAAGCAACAGAAGCTGCAACAGAAGTGGTTGAAGCAGAAACCCCCGAGCAGGAAGCTGAAGTAGCCCCTACTCCGGTAATGGAACAATCGCTGGTTCCATCCTATGAAGACCAGACTTTTCATTACATCCTGAAAGAAAAATTCATTGAGGGTGGCCCGTCGTTCATGAGCATCATTCTCTTGTGTCTTATCATTGGCCTTGGCCTTTGCATCGAGAGGATCATTTATCTGAACATGTCAACTACCAACACAACCAAGCTGCTGGGCAAAGTAGAAGAAGCCCTGAAAACCGGTGGTGTTGAAGCTGCCAAGGAAGTTTGCCGCAACACCCGCGGACCCGTAGCCAGCATTTACTACCAGGGTCTTGACCGTTACAATGAAGGCATGGAAATCGTTGAGAAATCCATTGTTTCTTACGGTGGCGTTATGATGGGCCGTTTGGAAATGAACATTACCTGGATCTCTCTTTTTATCGCCATTGCCCCCATGCTTGGGTTTATGGGAACGGTAATCGGTATGATCGCTGCTTTTAACGCCATCGCACAGGCTGGTGACATTTCGCCCACCATCGTTGCCGACGGTATCAAAATCGCTCTTCTTACCACCGTATTTGGTCTTATTGTTGCCGTTATTCTGCAGGTGTTCTATAACTACATCGTATCGAAAATCGACAGCATCGTGAACACCATGGAAGATGCTACCATTTCTTTCATGGACATCCTGATCAAATACAAAAAATAATAAAGGAGCCAACCCATGAATGATACAGTATTAAATATCGGAATGTACGTGACTTATGCCCTTGTGGCTGTAGCCGCGTTGTCCGCAGTGATCTTTCCGGTAATCTTCTTTGTGCAGGATTTCCGGAAGGCCAAAAGAACCCTTCTCGGGCTGGTTGTCCTGGCCACCATTCTGCTGATCTCTTACGCCGTTAGTACCAATGAGGTGTATGAAAATGCAGGACCGGTTGCCTCCCAGTGGATTGGTGGCGGTATTACCGCCACAATGGTACTGATCGGCTTGGGTCTTGCTACCGCCGTCTTTACCGAAGTATACAAGTTTTTCAGATAGGAATCAATAATACAAGGAGATCTTTCTATGGCTAGAATGAATCCCGAAATCAATGCCGGATCAATGGCCGACATTGCATTCCTGCTCCTGATTTTCTTCCTGGTTACCACAACCATGGACGTAGACTCAGGCCTTGTCAGGATGTTGCCCCCGCCCATTGACCCCAATGCACCACCACCTCCACCGGTAAGAGAGCGTAACGTATTCGTGGTTCTGGTAGACCAGAATGACCGCTTGCTCGTTGAAGGACAGGTAGGGCGCATTGAGGACCTCAGGGAACAAACCAGGGAGTTTTTCCTCAACCCCAATAACGATCCGCATCTTTCCGAAAGGAGGATTCGCAGCATCGAAAACCTTGGGGATGTTGAAGTGTCACTTGGTGTAATTTCCCTTCAGAATGACAGGGGTACTTCATACGAAATGTACATCGCAGTGCAGAATGAGCTTGCCGCAGCGATCAACGACATCCGCGATATGATCTCGCGGGAGCATTTCGGTAAGCGTTTCAGTGAGTTAACAGACGAAGACCTTATCAATGCCGTACGCGACGCCATGGGTATGTCCATATCCGAGGCCGAGCCCAAAGACATCGGTGCGAGAAGGGCTGCAAGCAGAGGAGGAAGATAACATGGCAAGATTTAAGAAAGAAGGTTCACAAAAGGAGGTTAAGATCAACACGGCCTCACTGCCCGACATTATTTTCATGCTGCTGTTTTTCTTCATGGTTACCACAACCATGCGCGAAACCACACTCTTTGTCCGCACCCAGCTGCCACGTGCCACCGAAATTCAGAAACTGGAACGCAAGTCATTGGTAAGCTTCATCTATATCGGTCCTCCGCTTCAGACCCAGGTGTTTGGTACAGAGCCACGCATTCAGCTGAATGATGCATTTGCCACCGTTACGGATATTGCAGCATTCATCGCGGCAGAGCGCGAAGCCAGGCCGGAAGGCGAAAGACCACTGATGACCACTTCATTGAAGGTAGACCGTGAAACCCGTATGGGTATTGTAACAGATGTTAAACAGGAACTGCGCAAGGTAAATGCCCTTCGCATCAACTACTCCACCACCCGCGGAGAGGTGTCTGTTGGTAGATAATTCCGCATATATCCGGCATGTCCGGACAAAAAATCCGCTGATAGAAATCAACTCAGCGGTTTTTTTATGACTGACCTAATAGGAATTATTTAATTACCTTGCGCCTGAGAAAATGCGGTCCCCAAAGCGTCTGTCTTTGAGGCACACCAAAATAACCTTCCCTCACGGCCTTTACTTCTTCTATGGTATAAAAGGCATTGGGGTTGTGCTCATTTATTATTTCAATTACACGTGGGGCGCTTTTCCTTTTGATGATGGTAAAGACTATTTTAACCGGCCCTTTTACACCCTCTGCATCGGCAGCCGTAACACCAAATCCTTCGTCTCTGAGGTGATTGATCAGATTGGTGGTGTCCATCTTAGGAATTATGCGGACAAGTACGTTGCCAATGGATATTTTTTCCTCTAAGCGAATCCCAATATAATTCCCCATGGCAAAGCCTCCACCGTATGCAATATAACACATGGGATTGTACAGATGCTTTAGCACCTGAGTTACTGCCAGCAGCCAAATGATTACCTCAAAAAACCCAAGAACCGGTCCGATATACCTGAATCCCTTGGAAACAAATATCAGCCTCAGGGTGCCAATGCTTTGATCAAGGATACGCGAAAGAAAAATTAACAGGGGAAGTACAACCCAGGTCCACCAGAAGGAGTCATAGAATGTGGTAATTTCCATTTTATGCTAGTTTTTGAAGAGATCAAAAAAAACTATTTATCAAAATATGCGTATTCATGCCGGATGATATATTCCGCTACCTGCCCGGTATGCGGTTGTACCAAAAAAACCCGGCTCTCGAGCATTTGCTTTTCCTGTCCAAAAACACGTTCTACCTTTCCCACAAGATTGCCATGCATATCTGTCTCCTGCTGAAGGATAAGGTTACCTTGTGCATCGTATTGCATCTCAAGCACATTCTTTTTTGAACGGTTTTCCTCTTCGGCTTTAATCACCCGGCCATTTTCATCATACCCAAGCCTTATCCTTTCTGTAAGTTCACCAGCGTCATCATAGGTAAGGATCCTGGTCTTCTGCCCTTTGTCATCATACTGATAGGTTTTCTGCCAGGCGAAGGAATCTTCATGATTCTCATGCTCTTCCTCTTCGAGCAGACCATCATTGTTATACTGATAGGAAATCTTTTCAACAAGTCTTCCATCCTGATCGGTTTCTTCAACAAAAACCAGCCGGTTCGCTTCATAGCGATACCGGCGGGTTCTTACTTCTTCTCTTTCATCATCGCTTTTCTCCTGCTCCAGAATATTCCCTTTATCATCGAAACGGGTTTCGGTCAAATCATAGGAACCATCCTGATAACAGCGAAATTCTTTATGAACTTTCCCGTCATCCCCGGACTCAAACCGCTTCTCCTCAAGGATGGTCCCATCTGCATCTGACAGAACCTCATGAAGCAACATGCCATCATCGTTGTATTCCCATGATATTTGCTGCTCGGGATGGCCCAGTTCATTATACTGAATCTCCAATACCGGTTTCTGGCATACCGGATGGTATTCCGTGTATGTCTGAAGCCGTTCCTGAGATGAACCGGAATTAAGCCTGAAAACCGACAATGATTTGATTCCTGAATGCATGCTGCTAG
>CAZFOI010000036.1:0-9679 GCA_964520605.1 uncultured Bacteroidales bacterium | reverse complement strand
CCTTGCTGCTATGGAAGGCAACAGGTCTGTCTGAATACTGCCCTTTATTACATCCCCAAAATTATGGGCAACAATGATATGATCGATGGTTTCAGGGTCTATGCCTGCATCTTCTATGGCCAGTTTTGAAGCCACGGTGGCGATGCCCGAGGTGGTCTGGTCTTTGTTAACCCAGCGCCTTTCGGAAATTCCTGTTATGTCCATGAATTTGCGAATGACTTCGTCTCCGGGGCTGTCAACAACTGTTTTGTCCTTTTCAAAAAAGGTTTGTCTGGCAAAATCACTGTTTTTTATAATTCTTTCAGGGATATAACTGCCAGTTCCTGTAATCAGGGTATTGATGTATTCCATTTTGGGTGGTTTAAAAAGAGGTTAAAGTTACAAATTATCATATTGTGCTCCAACGTGGTTTTATTTTTGGAGGGCAAATGCAGGGTCCCGCCCGGTGTTTTTCACTATATTTGCATTCCTTGCGGACCATACCGCAGCAACCCGGATAAATCTTTTACCATGGTTTTCCTGCACCCTGTTTTTCTTTTTGGTTTGCTGGTTCTGTCCATCCCGATACTGATCCATCTTTTTCATTTCAGAAGATTTAAAAGGATTTATTTTTCCAGTATTTCCCTGCTTCAGGAACTTACCGATGAATCGGAAAAGCATGCCAAAATCAAACATTTGCTGGTGCTATTTCTGCGGATGGGAATGTTGGCGGCTCTGGTATTGGCATTTGCCCGACCCGTGGTACCAACGGCTGCCTCGGCGCTTGCAGATTCCTCGCCTGCGGTTGCGGTTTACATCGACAACTCTTTTAGCATGGATGCGCTATCTGAAGAGGGACGACTGATAAATGCCGCCAAAACCAGGGCTGTGCAAATTGCTTTGGCTTTTCCCCCCGATACCCGGTTTTTATTGCTTGAAAATGGTTTTGAGGGCCGGTATCAAAGGTTTGTAACTCGCGACGAATTCCATTCTATGTCTGAAGAAATCGAACTTTCTCCGGTATTCAGGAGTATGGATGACATCTTAAGGCGGGTGTACCTGCTATCCGGTGAACGATCGCTTGCCGTGGGATCTGTTTTTTTGATAAGTGACTTTCAGGCCAGGGCTGCTTCATTTCAGGACGTTGAGATTGATTCGGCATCATTCGTTTACCTTGTTCCCCTGGTGGTAGAGGACAAATCCAATGTATCCGTAGATTCGTGCTGGATCAGTTCGCCTGTACTTATGGCGGGACAAATGGCCACACTTGGCATTAAACTCAGCAATTATGCATTGGATCCGGTTAATGATGTTACCGTAAGGCTTTTTGTTGATGGTGTTCAACGTTCTGTAGCCAATGCCCGTATTGAGGCAGCTGGTGAAACGGTGGTCGAGATGGCATTTATGCCGGAAAAACCTGGCTTTTTCCAGGCTTTTGCAGAAATTGAAGATTACCCTGTGGGTTTTGATGACCGGCTGTATTTCAGCCTCAACATAAGAGAACAGATTTCAATTTTGGAATTGCATCAACACCGTCCCAATCCCTATACCAGCTTATTGTTTTCTCAAGACAGTGCATTTTCTTATGCTTCTGTTCCAGTGTTCTCTGCCGATTATTCTGGTTTTGATGCCCATGATTTGATCGTTCTGTCAGGAATTCACCAATGGCCGGCTGCCTTGCAGGATGTCCTGTTTCGTTACGCCGAACAGGGAGGCAGTTTGCTGATAATTCCGCCGGGACAGCCGGATTTTGATTCATACCGCTCATTTCTGCAATCATTGGGGCTGGGTTATTTCAAAAACGCAGACTCATTATCTATGCCGGTGGGATACTTGTCAGACCAGCATCCGCTTTACCGGGGGGTATTTGAATACATGCCTGAAATTCTTGATTTGCCTCAAATACGCTTTCATTTTCCCCTGGGTGGCCTGGAGCAGGTTGCCGCCCGGGATATCATGCGCCTGCAAAACGGGGCCCCTTTTCTGCAGGAAAGCAGACCTGGCGCGGGCAGGGCATTTTTAATCACTTCTCCGCTTGAGGCAAATGCCGGAGATTTTCATCTTCATCCTTTGTTTGTGCCCACCCTTGTTAATATGGCCCTTCAATCAGTTTTGGACAGCCCGCTTTACCATATTATCGGAGACGAAACTCCGATTCGGGTGAATGCCGCTCCTCCTTCAGACGGGGGGGTGTTTCAAATGGTATCGGAAACAGGCGGACTGATTCCCCGGCACAGGTTGCAGGGTGGGGCCGTTCACATTTTTACTTACGATCAGGTAAGCGAGTCTGGTCAGTTCTTCCTATTATCTGCCAATGATACCATTGAAGGCATGTCTTTCAATTATGATCGCCGTGAGTCGGAAATGACTTTTCTTGAAAAACCTCAGATAAGACGGCATATTCAGGAAACCGGCCTGAAGAATATAGCCCTGCTTGATTCCGAGGCTTCGGGTTTTGCCCGGGATCTGGAGAGGATATCAAGAGACAAACCTCTTTGGAGGTATTTCCTTTTCCTGGCCTTGTTCCTGCTTTTGGCCGAAGCACTTGTGCTTCGGTTATGGAAATAATGCCAGTATGGCAAACCGGGCCATGTGCCGACGGGAATTATTGTTAAATTTGCTGCGCTTTTGAACCTTTGTTGAAGATGGCCAACGCATTTGAACCTGCTGATATGGAAGAAACGCCTCCGGAACCCCGTGAGGCCGCAATGTACGAGGAGAGTCCCAGGCTTACCCGCTTAACGGGTATGTACCAGGATTGGTTTCTTGATTATGCTTCCTATGTCATCCTGGAACGGGCAGTGCCTGAGTTGAGGGACGGTTTGAAGCCGGTTCAGCGCAGGATTCTTCATGCCATGCGCGAACTTGATGACGGAAGGTATAACAAAGTGGCCAACATTATTGGCCATACCATGAAATACCATCCCCATGGCGATGCCTCCATTGGCGATGCCCTGGTTCAGTTGGGACAGAAAGAACTCTTGATTGACACCCAGGGGAATTGGGGAAATATCCTTACGGGAGACAGCGCTGCAGCACCCAGATATATTGAAGCCAGACCGTCAAAATTTGCCCTCGAGGTATTATACAATCCAAAAACCACTATCTGGAAATCCAGTTATGATGGCCGGAGCAGGGAACCTGTCAATCTTCCGGTTAAGTTCCCCTTGTTGTTGGCTCAGGGTGTGGAAGGAATTGCTGTCGGACTGGCATCAAAGATACTGCCGCACAACTTCCTTGAGCTTATCGATGCCTCCGTGGCTGTACTTAAAGGAGAAACCCCGAATATCCTCCCTGACTTTCCTTCCGGAGGGCTGGCTGATTTCAGCAAGTACAATCAGGGTCTCAGAGGCGGACGGGTCAGGGTAAGGGCAAGAATCAATATCCTCGACAAAAAAACCCTGGTGATTACGGAAATTCCTTATGGTACCACCACGGGCAGTCTGATGGACAGCATTGTTGCTGCCAATGACAAAGGCAAGATCAAGGTCAGAAAGATTGAAGACAATACAGCCGATAAGGTTGAAATTCTGGTGCATCTGGTTCCGGGTACCTCGCCCGATCAGACAATTGATGCCCTTTACCTTTTCACTGATTGTGAACTTAGCATTTCTCCCAACAGCTGTGTGATCGATGTGGATACTCCCCGTTTTCTCGGCGTAAACGAGATACTGGAGATTTCCACCCGGAATACGGTTTCTCTGTTAAAAAGTGAGCTTGAGATTGAAAAGGCTGAGCTGCTTGAGCAATTGTTGTTCTCCAGCCTGGAAAAGATTTTCATAGAGAACAGAATCTATCGCGATATTGAGGAATGTGAGACCTGGGAGGCGGTGATACAAACCATTGATAAGGGTCTGGAACCATTTAAGCCACAGTTTTATCGGGACATTATTCAGGACGATATTGTAAGACTGACGGAAATCAAAATCAAGAGAATATCCAGATATGACGCTTTCAAGGCCGATGAAATCATTCGCAACCTGGGCGAGAAGTTAAAGACAGCGGAGCATCATTTGGAAAATCTGATTGATTATGCCATTGCTTACTTTTTGAGAATCAGGACAATGTTTGGGAAGGGACGTGAGCGCAGGACAGAAATCAGGTATTTTGACACCATAGAAGCAGCCCGTGTGGCCGTAGCCAATGAAAAGCTTTATGTAAACCGGCAGGAAGGCTTTGCAGGAACCGGACTAAAAAAGGATGAATTTGTTTGCGAATGTTCTGATCTGGACGACATCATTGTTTTTCGTGAGGATGGGACCTTTCTGGTAACAAAAGTGGCAGCCAAATCCTTTGTAGGAAAGGACATTGTACACATTGGTGTTTTTGATCGAAATGATGACAGAACCATCTACAATATGATATACCGGGATGGCCTGAAAGGAACTGTTTTTGTAAAACGTTTTCCGGTAAAAGGGATTACTCGCGATAAAGAATACGACCTGACCAGGGGAAGCAAGGGAAGCAAAGTCCTGTATTTTACTGCCAATCCCAATGGGGAGGCAGAGGTGGTTACAGTGTATCTCAGGCACAAACCCAAGCTTAAGAAACTGGTTTTTGACTTTGATTTCAGCTCCCTTGCCATTAAAGGACGGGCGGCTGGTGGCAATATGCTTACCAAGCATCAGGTAAGAAAAATCGTTCTCAGGGACGAAGGAATTTCTACCCTGGGCGCCATGGACATTTGGTTCGATGATGCGGTGCTAAGACTGAATGCAGACAAAAGGGGGGCTTACCTGGGTGCTTTTCAGGCCGATGATAAAATCCTTGCCATTTATTCCAGCGGGCATTATCGCATCATGGGGTATGAGCTTAGCACCCACTTTGATGAGAAACCACTGCTGATTTGCAAGCTGACCGATGAGCTGGTGGTAACGGCGATATATCATGAAGGTGAAACCGGTTTCCTCTATATGAAGCGATTTCAGCCCGAAGCCAATGGCAAGCAGCTTGGTTTTATTGGTGAACATAAATCCAGCCGGCTGGAAATGGTCAGCATCAGCCAACAGCCTGTGCTAAAGTTGTATTTTGCAGCTACAACACGCAAGCCGGCTATGGAAGAAGATATTGATGCCAGTGAATTCATTGCTGTAAAGAGTTACAAGGCCAGAGGTAAACGGCTTTCAGCAGGAGAAATTGATCGTATTGAGTGGATTCATATTCCCGACGAGGAAGATAGCCCGGATGAGGAAGAAATGCCTCAGGATCCAATCTTTGAGACTGTGGCAGACCCTGATGAAACCTTAGATGACACTCAGGCAGCATCAGAGGTGGATGCCTCTATTCAGGAAGTTCCTCCTCCAAAACCCATCCCCACAGACAAACAACGTCAGATCAGACTCGATCTGGACATATAAATGACATGCTACGAATAGGAATAAACGGAATCGGAAGAATAGGTAAGCTGGTCTTCAGGCTTATAGATCAAAACCCGGACATGGAGGTTGTTGCCGTAAACGATCCTATGGATCTGGAAACCATGGTACACCTTCTGAAATTCGACTCCGTACACGGCAGCCATCTTCGCAAGGTTTGCCCTGGTTCTGAACCGGATATGGTAAGGGTTAACGGACACAGTTTTCGAAAATATGCATACAAGGAACCTGCAGAAATTCCCTGGAGCTTACATCAGACTGACCTGGTAATTGAATCATCCGGGGTGTTTCTTACCCCCGGGGCACTAAGGGCGCACCTCCAACCGGGGGTCGGCTGGGTTGTACTTACCTGCCCTCCCAATGAGCCACTCGATAACATGATTGTTATGGGGGTTAATGAAAAATCCCTTCGCAGGGAAGACCGTCTGATATCCAATGCCTCATGTACTACCAATTGTGCAGCCCCCCTGTTAAAGGTGTTTGAGGAAAGGTGGGGTATAGACAAGGTCTTAATGAATACGGTTCATCCTTACACCAACAGTCAAAGTCTGATTGATGCCCCGCAGGCAGATTTGCGGCGTGCCCGGTCTGCCGCCTGGAATATTATTCCTACCACCACCAGTGCCATTAGGGCAATAAAGCAGATTATGCCTTCTCTTGATGGCAGATTCGATGGTTTTGCAACCAGGGTGCCGGTGGCCAATGGTTCCTTTGTTGAATTGAATATGCTGCTTAAAAAGGAAACAAATTCTGATGAAATCAATGAGCATATTCTGTCTGTGTCAGCATCTTCCATGCAGGGAATCATCGAATACTGTCATGACCCAATCGTTTCGTCCGACGTAACAGGAAACCCCCACTCCTGTATATTCGATGCTTTGAGTACACGGGTAGTGGGGGGGAATTTTGTTCAGGTCATTGCCTGGTACGACAATGAATTTGGATATTCGAACAGGGTTGTTGACCTGATCCGCATGATTGCCGGTTAGCTGTTACCCGGCTTTTTCATAGTACAGATCGATAATTTTCAGGATAACCCTTGTGGCCTTTTCCATACTTTCCAGGCTAACATATTCATATTTGCCATGAAAATTATGTCCTCCTGCAAAAATATTCGGGCAGGGGAGTCCCATATATGAAAGTCGTGACCCGTCTGTTCCACCACGAATGGGCCTGATAATGGGCTTGATGCCGAGTGCTTTCATGGCTTCTTCAGCAATTTCAACGGTGTGGTATACCGGTTCAACCATTTCGCGCATATTGTAATATTGGTCTTTTACCTCCAGAATTACCGTTCCGGCACCATACTTTTGATTGATAAAATCAGCCACCTGGGCAATCATGGTTTTTCTTTGTTCAAAAAGCGATTTGTCATGATCACGAATGATATAGGTCAGACTTGCCTCTTCTACCGTGCCATCGAATCGCATGATGTGATAAAACCCCTCGTAAGCTTCGGTAAACTCCGGCCGATCAAACACGGGCAACATATCATTAAATTCTGATCCGATAATGATGGCATTCTTCATTTTGTGCTTGGCATCTCCGGGATGCACGTTTCGACCCTGGATTTTAACAGTTGCGAATGCGGCATTGAAGTTTTCGAACTGCAGCTCTCCCGGTTCAGAACCATCAAGGGTGTAGGCGTATTTTGCCCCGAATTTGGACACATCGAAATGATCTACTCCACGACCGATTTCTTCATCGGGAGTAAAGCCCACTTTTATGGTGCCGTGCTTTATTCCGGGGTTTTTAACCAGGTGTTCCAGGGCTGTCATGATTTCTGCAATACCGGCTTTGTCGTCAGCAGCAAGCAGCGTGGTTCCGTCTGTGGTTATAAGTGTCTCACCCTTATACCTGGCAAGCATAGGGAAATCCGATACCCTCAGATACATGTTTTTTTCCTTATTGAGCAGGATATCGTCTCCCTGATAATTCTCAATTATTTTTGGCCGGATGTCCTTTCCGCTCATATCGGGACTGGAGTCCATATGGGCAAGGAACCCGATTACAGGAATATCTCTGTCTGTGTTTGCCTCCAGGGTGGCCATTACATAGCAGTTTTCATCAACGTGGGCGTCCTTAAGTCCAAGAGCCTGGAGCTCCTGAACCAGTATTCTGGCCAAATCGAATTGTTTGTCGGTACTGGGAAAGGTTTTTGAGGCCGGATCGCTTTGGGTATCAACGGCAATGTATCTTAGGAACCTTTCCAGAATTTTTTCTTTCATTTTATGCGCTTTTAGATTAATCTTCCTTGGTTGCTTTCATGGCATTGCGATATAAATAAGTGCAAAGCAGGGCGAACATAAGCAGGCCAAGCCATTGTGAGCCGTTAGTGGCCAGCCATTTCTCAGCCTCCAGATTCAATCCGCCGAATTTCAGCAGGGTGCTAAACACTCCCATAAGGGCACCTCCTGCAATAAAGCCACTGGCAATCAGTGTGCCTCTTTCCTTGCGCTTGGTGTTCAATATGCTGTCAGTGCTGCGATTCATAACAAAATAGGATATGATGCCCCCCACAAGCAGGGGGGTGTTAAGGTCAAGCGGTATAAACATGCCAAGGGCAAATGCCAAAGCAGGCACTCCAAGCATGGTAAGAATCAATGATAGAAATGCTCCGGAAGCATATAGCAACCAGGGAGCAGATCCGCCGGTCATCATGGGTTCAATTACCGCTGCCATGGCATTGGCCTGGGGCGCCACCATGGCTCCTTCTCCTTTGAATCCGTAGGTCTGATTAAGAATAATGATTACCCCGCCTACAGTGGCAGCAGACACAATGGTACCCAGGAATTTCCAGCTTTGTTGTTTATAGGGCGACGATCCCAGCCAGTATCCTATCTTAAGGTCAGTGATAAAGCCACCTGCCATGGCAAGGGCAGTACATACCACCCCGCCTATGATTAGTGCAGCAACCATTCCTGAGGTTCCGCTAAGACCTACGGAGGTCATAACAAGGGAGGTAAGAATGAGTGTCATCAAGGTCATACCCGAAACCGGGTTGGTTCCGACTATGGCTATGGCATTCGCTGCAACCGTTGTAAAAAGAAATGCGATAACCAATACAATCAGAAGCCCTACCAGGGCATGGGTCAGGTTTTGTACCACACCGAACTGGAAAAATATGAAGGTTACCACAGCCGTAACCAAAATGCCTATCAATATCAGACTCATGGGAAGGTCCCGGCGGGTGCGCAGATCGTTTTTATTATCGGACTGTTTGCTGAAAGATTCTTTAAATGCGAGATTTACAGCTGTTTTAATAATTTTCCCAGACCGGATTATGCCTATAATTCCGGCCATGGCGATCCCTCCGATTCCAATCATGCGAACATAATCCCGGAAGATCATTTCCGGGCTGAGCCCGGCTATGGCATCACCTCCAAAGGCTGCTGCCCCATGGGCAATCATGGGAATGATCACAAACCAGCCAACGAATGATCCTGCGCAAATAATTACGGCATATTTCAATCCGATGATATAGCCCAGGCCAACAATGGCCGCTCCAAGGTTCAGTTTAAATACAATTTTTGCTTTATCGGCCAGCATGTCTCCATAAGGAATTACCCTGGTCTGAAAGACCTCATTCCACCAACCGAATGTGGAAATACAAAAGTCGTAAATCCCGCCAATGAGGCCACTGAATAAAAGGACTTTGGCCTGGCTGCCACCTTTCTCGCCGGAAATCAGAACTTCTGTAGTAGCCGTTGCCTCCGGAAACGGGAATTTCCCGTGCATTTCAGCCACAAAGTATTTTCTGAAGGGGATTAGAAACAGTATGCCCAGAAAACCTCCCAGCATCGATGACATAAAAACCTGTATGAAGTGTGCTTCCAGATCGAGGATGTAAAGAGCGGGAAGCGTAAAAATGGCACCGGCTACAATGAGGCCGGAACTGGCTCCAATGGACTGAATGATCACGTTTTCACCCAGTGCATTCTTGCGTTTGGTAAGGGTGGAAAGACCTACGGCTATGATGGCGATGGGAATGGCTGCCTCAAAAACCTGCCCGATCTTGAGCCCCAGATAGGCTGCAGCAGCCGAGAATAGCACGGCCATCAGCAAGCCAAGGGAAACCGATCTGAAATTTACTTCAGGGTAAATCTTGCCCGGTGCCATAACCGGAATATATTCTTCTCCCTGCGCGAGTTCGCGGTAAGCGTTCTCCGGCAATCCCTTAATGGTCTGGTTGTTTTCTTCCATAGTGAGTTCGGTTTGATTTTTTAATGAGCTGCTCAGAACAAAGGCCCTAAAATAGGAATTTTAGCAAGAAAATCTTTAAAAACTTATCAACCGCCTGTTCAATCCTGAAAAAGATCGCTGGC
>CAZFOI010000035.1:0-9820 GCA_964520605.1 uncultured Bacteroidales bacterium | reverse complement strand
CAGATCGGACTTTTGCTGGGCGCTGCGTGTTCCTATCTTGTTCAGCGATCGGTCCAGATTATCCACGGCCCGGTCGATTGAACATAAAAAAACAATATCCTCAGCAGGCCCTTTCGGTATTCATTATGCCACCTTCACTTGCTGAATTAGAGACGCGACTCAGGGCCAGGAACACGGAAACACCCGAAAGTCTCGAGGGCAGGCTGGGCAAAGCCGCTCAGGAAATGAAACAGGCCCCCTTTTTCGATGCCATTATTATTAACGATTCCCTCTCTGAAGCCATAGAAAAAGCAGAAGCTCTTGTCAAAGACTTTCTGATAAACCAATAAGCATCTCCATATGAATGAAAAATCACCAAGGATTGGTTTGTTCCTGGGCTCTTTTAATCCCATTCATACAGGTCATCTGATTATTGCACAGTTTTTTGCGCAGCATACAGACCTTGATCAGGTTTGCTTTGTGGTTTCTCCCCAAAGTCCGCTTAAAGCAGACCAGGACATGCTGCCTGACGATATCCGGCTGGAACTGGTGCGTATGGCCACAGAGGACAATCCCCTGTTTACGGTATCCGACATTGAAATGGGAATGGAGCGGCCTTCATACACCATCAATACCTTAAAGAAGATCCAGGAAGAGAACCCCGCATCTGATTTTGTTTTGCTGCTGGGGTCCGACAACCTCGAAGTGTTTCACCAATGGAAAGACTATGAGGAAATCCTGAATATGATAGACGTATATGTTTACCCCAGACCGGGGCATGTGGCCGGAAGACTGATCGCAGCAGAGAGGGTAAGTTTTTACAAAGCCCCCCTGTTAGACATTTCGTCTTCATTCATCCGCATGGCTATCAACAAGGGGAAAGATCCCAGGTATTACCTTCCGGAGCCGGTATACCATGAGGTGATAAACAAGGGTTACTACAGGGATCAGGAATTGCCAATTTGAAAAGCCCTCCGGATATCGTCAACCTTATCGGTCTCTTCCCAGCCAAAAAACTTCACCTTTTTGAAATACACCGTTTTCCCGTTTGAAGATTCTTTGCGGGCATTCACTGCCGGATAGGCCAGAGCAACCTCGTCTTCAAAGGAAGTGCGCCCAAAATGACCGTAAGTGGATGTTCTAAGGAAGATGGGATATTTAAGGCCAAACCTTTCGATAATGGCATAGGGACGCATGTCAAACAAGTCCTTGACAACGGCAGAAATCTGGCCATCTGTCATGTCAACATGGGAAGTCCCGAAAGTTTTTACGTACAATCCAACCGGCTCTGCCACGCCTATCGCATAGGCTACCTGAACCAGAACCTCGTCGGCAATGCCTGCCTCAACCAGGTTTTTGGCAATATGTCTGGCTGCGTAGGCCGCTGAGCGGTCAACCTTGCTGGCGTCCTTCCCTGAGAAAGCTCCGCCCCCATGTGCCCCTTTGCCTCCATAGGTGTCCACGATGATCTTTCTTCCGGTAAGTCCGGTGTCTCCATGCGGCCCTCCGATAATGAAGCAACCGGTGGGATTGACCAATAAACGATATTCCTTGTCGAACAAACGGGCTACCCGTGGCGGGAGGGTCTTCACCACCCTGGGTATAAGAATATCCCTTATATCCCTGGTAATTCTCTCCTGCATCTGCTTTTCAGCTTCTTTTTTTGCCTTTTCCGATTTGTCAGCAGGCACTACAAACTCATCATGCTGGGTGCTTACAACTATGGTATTTATTCCCAAAGGTTGATGCTGATCGTCGTACTCAATGGTAACCTGGGATTTGCTGTCAGGCCTGAGATAGGTCATTTCCAATCCTTCTTTGCGAATGGCGGCAAGCTCCTGAAGCAGGATGTGGGATAACTCCAGGGGAAGAGGCATCAGCACATCGGTTTCCCTGGAAGCATATCCAAACATCATTCCCTGATCACCGGCACCCTGGTCTTCCTTGCTCTCTCTTTCCACGCCCTGTCGAATGTCGGCCGATTGTTCGTGAATGGCAGAAATAACACCGCAGGACTCGGCTTCAAACTTATAGGCAGAGCGTGTATATCCGATCTGCTTCAACACCTCCCTGACGACTGACTGAATGTCTACCCATGCATCGGTCTTAACCTCCCCGCTGCACACCACCAGTCCGGTAGTAACAAGGGTTTCACAGGCAACCTTGGATTCCGGGTCCTGACGCAGAAACTCATCCAGCAGGGCGTCTGAAATCTGATCGGCAACCTTGTCAGGATGTCCCTCAGAGACAGATTCGGAAGTAAACAAATAACTCATAACCAAATATTTTGTAAATGAAACTTTTTCGGATTAAGGGGCAAAGGTAAAAATTTTATCTGTATCAGGAGGTAAGCTCCTGAAAAACCTGCTGAAGGGAGTATGTCGCAGGACGCAGCTCAAGGATTACCACTCCAAGCTTAACTGCCAGGTAAAACAAATCCTGACGGGGATCGGCACCCGGGTTTAAGATTATATGATACCCATTCCCCCCATCGGAAGCACATTCTGCTACCCCTGGCAGCGCCAGCAGGTCTTCGGTCCTGACAGGGCTGTCGAATACCACAAACACACTGCTTCCAGCTTTGGCCTGTCGGCGCAATTGCTCAACCGAAGCATCTGCCTTTACCATTCCCTTGTGAAGCAAAATGATCCTGTCGCAAACAGCCTCTGCCTCCTGCATGATATGGGTAGACAATATTACCGTCTTCTTTTTGCCAGACTCCCTGATTAACTGCCTGATTTCAATCAGTTGGTTTGGGTCCAGCCCCGAAGTGGGTTCATCAAGGATAAGCACCTCGGGATCGTGGATCAGGGCCTGGGCAATACCCACCCTTTGGCGGTAGCCTTTGGACAAAGCCCGGATCTTTTTTCTCTTTTCCGGCTCAAGCCCGGTAAGGCTGATGATTTCAGAAATACGGTCATTGTTGTTGATGCCGGGAAAGTGAAGCCCCGAAACAAATTGCAGATACTCCCTGACATACATATCATGGTAAAGGGGATTGTGTTCGGGGAGGTAGCCAATCTTGCTTCGGGCCTTAAGCGGGTTGGCAAGTACGTCAATGCCACAGACCGAAACACTTCCCTGATGTGGGGGTATATATCCTGTAATGATTTTCATCAGGGTGGTTTTCCCTGCTCCGTTGGGACCAAGCAGGCCAACAATTTCTCCCTGACTGGCCAAAACATCAACACCATGTAAGGCGGCCTGCCTGCCATAATACCTTACCAGGTTACGGGCTTCTATAGACATGATTCATTGCCGGTTTGTACGAAATTACTACTTTTATCCGAACCAAACAGGCCTTTAATAACCCATAGCCTTGAAGCAAACCGGCATCGTAATAAAATCTACCGGCAGCCTTTACCGGGTTCTGACTCCGGAAGGACGGATTCACGATTGCCGGTTGAGGGGGGTATTTAAAATCAGCGGGATCAAATCTACCAATCCCATTGCGGTGGGAGACCGGGTTTCCTTTACCCTGGAAAACACAGACTCACCAGGGGTAATCGTTGCCATTGACGACAGGAAAAACTACATCATCCGAAAGGCAACAAATTTGTCCAGGCAGACCCACATTCTTGCATCTAACATAGATCAGGCCATCGTTCTGGTTACACTGGCAGAACCCAGAACATCCACAGGGTTTATCGACCGTTTCCTTGTTACCTGTGAGGCCTATGCTATTCCGGCTGTCATTGTTATCAACAAAACCGACCTGCTCACCCACCAGGAAGGGGTTGAAGCCCTGAGCCTGTTTCATGAGATTTATCGCCTGGCCGGCTATCCGGTTATAAATGTTTCAGCGGCCACCGGCGAAAACCTGGATGCCTTTAAAGACCTGATCAAATCCAAAGTAAGCCTGTTAGGCGGGCACTCCGGGGTTGGCAAATCCACGCTGATTAACAAGGTGGAGCCCGGACTCGAACTCAGGGTAAACGCCATTTCCAGGGTACATGGTAAAGGAAGACATACCACCACATTCGCAGAGATGTTTCCCTTAAAGGGAGGGGGCTTTATCATAGATACTCCGGGGATTAAGGAATTTGGGCTTGCCGGTGTTTCACCATCTGAGTTATCGCATTATTTTCCGGAAATGAGGGCTTTATTTAACACCTGTAAATTCGACAACTGCACCCACATGAATGAGCCCGAATGCCGGGTGCGTCAGGCGGTAGAGGAAGGTATAATTGCCATATCAAGATATTCCAACTACATCGGCATGTTAACCGGACAGGATACCAGACAATAAAATCAATAATACCATATGCGTGCTGTTATACAAAAAGTACTGCAAGCTTCAGTCGTTACCAATGAAGGCATCAATGCTGCCATAGAAAAAGGCTTGTTGGTTCTGATCGGAATTGAAGAAGGTGACTCTCAGGAAGATATAGACTGGCTTAGCGGAAAAATTCTTCGCTTGAGAATATTTGATGATGCACAGGGGGTAATGAATCTTTCTGTAGAGCAGGAAAAGGGGGAAATTCTTGTTGTCAGCCAATTTACCCTGCACGCCAGCACACGCAAAGGCAACCGGCCATCCTATATCAGGGCTGCCCGGCCGGAAATATCCATACCCCTTTATCAGTTGTTTATAGAAAGGTTGAAAAGGGACAGTGACTGCCCGGTAAAAGAAGGGGTATTCGGGGCCTATATGAAGGTATCACTTGTAAATGACGGCCCTGTTACCATCATCATAGACAGCAAACTTAGGGAATAATCCATGAAAGAAGCAGATAATGAGACGCCCGGTATCAGCAATGCCCAGCAGATGGTTGATCTCTGGATCAAAGAAAATGGCGTCAGGTATTTCAGTGAGTTAACCAATTTGTTAACAGACACAAAGACAATCCCAAACTGAAAGAAGAAGCTTCTTAATTTGGGTCCATGGCCCATTTTAACCATACGGAACCCCATGTGAATCCACCGCCAAAAGCGGTAAGAATCAGATTGTCCCCTTTCTTTAAATGCTTCTCGTAGTCCCAAAGGCATAAGGGTATGGTGGCATTGGTAGTATTGCCATAATGCTGAATATTCACCATGACCCGGTCCATGGGAATACCGGCACGCTTGCCGGTTGCTTCAATAATGCGCATATTGGCCTGATGGGGAACCAACCAGGAAATATCATCAGGCAACAAACCATTTTTCTCCATTATAGATTGAGAAATGTCGGCCATTTTGGTTACGGCATACTTGAATACGGCCTGGCCCTCCTGGTATACGTAATGCTCTCTGGCATCAATGGTATCGTGAGTAGGCGGCTTCACCGACCCACCAGCCTTCATATGCAAATGGATCCTGCCTGATCCGTCAGATGCAAACATATGGTCCATTACACCCAACTCCTCCGAAACGGGTTCCAGCAATACGGCACAGGCGGCGTCCCCAAATATTACACAGGTCTGCCGGTCCTGATAGTCTACAATGGAAGACATCTTATCGGCGCCAACCACTACAACTTTTTTGTACTGACCGGATTCAATATATTTCGACGCCGTAACCAAAGCGTATATAAACCCGGAACAGGCGGCATTTAAATCGTAGCCAAATGCATTTTTAATCCCTGCTTTATCGCAGATCACATTGGCCGTTGCCGGAAACTTCATGTCGGGAGTAACGGTGGAGCAAATCAAAAAGTCAACTTCCCCTGGCAGAACGCCTCTTTTCTCAAGCAAACCCCTGACGGCCTCAGCGGCCATATCGGAGGTTCCAAGACCATCTCCCTTTAGTATCCTTCTTTCCTTAATTCCGGTTCTGGTAGTGATCCATTCGTCTGTTGTATCCACTATCTTTTCCAGCTCCTGATTGGTAAGCACATATTCGGGCAGAAACCCATGAACCGCTGTGATGGCTGCTCTGACTTTCGACATATACTAAGCTTGATTGTTAACCGGGCAGATCGCTTTCAGTGTCCTGAAACCCACCCTGGGTATATTGCTCAATCCGGCCGGCAATAATGCGCGACATACCGGCTTCAAATACCTGCTTGGAGTGCAGGATTATGTTTTTTATGGCCTTGTCGTTTGATATACCATGGCCAATGAGCACGGTGGCGTTAACCCCGAGGATTGGGGTGCCTCCGTAATTTTCATAATTAAACCGGGCGAAGAAATCATCGGAAAGCCCACGCTTCATCATAGAGCGGAACATGGCTTCAAGGGTTTTTAGTACCACATTCCCTGTAAAACCGTCGCATACAATAACATCAACCTTGTCCTTAAACAGATCCCGACCTTCTACGTTCCCGATAAAATTAAAATCCCGGGTTCCTTTCATCAGGCGGAATGCCGACTGACAAAGCAGACTGCCTTTATCTTCTTCTTCGCCAATATTCAACAGGCCAACTTTGGGATTGCTGATTCCATGAACATACTCGGCGTATATGGATCCCAAAAGCCCGAATTGGTACATGACGTCAGGTTTGCTGTCGGGATTGGTGCCCACATCGATCAGCACGCCAACACCGCCGTTTTCTTTTGGAATAACCGCCGTGGTGGCAGGACGTATGATCCCCTGCACTGCATTCACACTATATATGGAGCCAACAAGCATGGCACCCGTGTTTCCGGCACTGGAAAATGCGTCAATCCTTCCGGCTTTTAGAAGTTTGAATCCTATGGATATGCTGGAATTGGGCTTGGAGGCAAATGCCTTGGTGGGAGACTCTCCCATCTCAATGATTTCAGCAGCATGCACTATATCAAAGCGTTCAGCTGCAACTCCGAGAGCCTGCAGGCCACTTCGGATACGTTCACTGTTCCCGATCAGAACAATCCTGTCACCTTCACCAATGTGATTAAGTGCCAGAACAGCGCCTGCCAGGGTGGCATCAGGGGCAAAGTCGCCCCCCATTACATCTAATCCGATTTTCATCCCCGTTAATATTAAGCAGCAGGGTTTGGCTCGGATTAAGCAGATGCCTGTTTTTCAACAGCAAGTTTCCCGCGGTAGTGTCCACACTCAGGACAGACGCGATGCATCAGCCTTACCGATCCGCAGTTGGGGCAGGTTGTCAGTGCCGGTTCAACGGCTTTGTCGTGGGTACGCCTTTTGTCGCGGCGGGTTTTCGAAATTTTACTCTTTGGATGTGCCATAACTATTTCTTTTACAAGGATTGATCAATCAATTAAACCGAAGCTTCTGCAGAGAATCAAATGGAGAGGATGTTTTGCTTTTGTCATCACCAGATCTGTTATTGTCCAGATAGCGTTTCAGCTTCTCCAAAGCTTCGGGGCTGCAGCCCCATTCTCCGCTGGCATCGTCCGGATGCACATGTCTTACGGGCAGTCCAAGGTGTATAAATTCATATACATATTGCGCCACGTCGAAATGCGTTTCAGTTGATGGAATTACCACAATATCATCTGATATTTCAGCATACTCCTCACCGAATTTCACCAGCAAATCTCTTGAAAAACCGAGTGTTTGCGGGTAATCTTCCATGCATCGGTCGCAAGTCAGGAAAACCTCACCTGAAAACTGAAAATGCAGGGCAAGCATGTTGTTGGTTTTCTCGAGATCAAGCATGAGCAAAATGGCTCCCTTATCAAATGCCGGTTGGGGAAAAGATTCAAAAAACGCCGGGATAATTTCGAATGAAAACCGGTGTTTCCCCAATCCAAGTCCAACAAAACCAATCCTGTACTGCTTAAGCGGATTCACACACTTTCGGATTTTTCAAAGGCTGCAAAAATACAACTTAAGTATGAGAAAAAAAAACAAATTGTTATTTAAATGCCTTTTCCAGCAATGCATCTCCTTCAAGGGCAAGCCTGCTGAAATACGATGGAACAGACTTCCCTGTCAATTGGTCAACATACAGCCTGGCCAGATACTGTCCCAGCATGAAACCCTGCCCCCTGAGTCCAAGGAAGAGGCCCTTATCGGGATCAATGATCATCCTGGGTTCTATATAATACCCTGCCCAAAGTGCCTGAAATCCTACCGATGATATTTCCGGGATCCAGTTGGTAAAAACCTCTGCAACAATTTCCGCAAATTCACGGGAATTGACCCTGACATCTTTTTCCGTCTCCAGGGGCTCGGTCATCGGGGAGGCACAGCCAATTATCTGGCCTGTTTCCCCGAGTTGCTGGCCATAAACTGCAGTAAACCCTTTGTAATGCCTGCGGTCTATCAGCATATCAAGGGGATTCCCGTTTACACCCAACATGGGCAGGCGCCTGGTTATAAAGGCCTGATGTTTTACAGGATACAACCCGGTTTCAATATCCAGCATTCGGGCAAAATCATGACCGTTATGACCAAGGGCGTTAATGAATACCGGAGTGTGGTATTCAATGTATTCTCCCTCATTGGTTCTTACAACGGCATGATACAGGTCCCCATGCCTGCAGACATCAATCAGTTCGCAATTTTCCATTACCATGCCGCCATGCTCCGCGCCAATCTTCCTTAAGGCTTCTATTACCTTTCCGGGGGAGGCCTGCCAGCATTCGCTGGTTTTCAGGGCTGCCAGGTATTGGTTGTTTTCTGTGTTATAATACGGGGATACTTCCTTTTTGAATTCTTTTGGTTCCAGCATAACGGCCTTCTGCCATGCCATGGATTCCTCCAGCGCCTTATACATGGCCTGATCATGGGCAAAGGTTATGTAGTGAATCAGCCTGAAGTCAATGTCTGCCTTTTGGGCAAGTTCGCCAAACATTTCAAGATTGTGCCGGGCAATGTCTGTGAGTTCCGGAAGACTGAAAACGGGTCTGCCTCCGGCAATATTTCGCCAGGATGCACCGAAGCCGGAATTGATCATCACCGGCTTGTATCCCTCCTCAGCCAAAAACCGGAAAAGGGCGCTTCCTCCGATGCCTCCGCCTGCAACCAAAGCAGCTACTTCCACTTTTTTCCTGCCGGTCCCGTTAACGGAAGTTGCCAGAATCGGATGCCCGGCTGAAGGATACAGCTCCCCGATGGTGATTTGGTTGCTCATGGGCGCCCTGGGTGTGGAGCCACCGATCAGCCTGATGCCCATAGGCCGCAAATTCATCCGCAGCCGTTGTATGCAGCGCTTGCCTCTGCAGGGGCCCATTCCAAGGTGGGTAGTGTGCTTAATCTCTTCAACTGAAACAAACTTGCGGTTGCCTACTACCTTAAGTACATCATCGAATGACACGTCATCGCAATGACACATAAACACTTTGCTGTCAGCAACTTCTTTGTGGTCTTTCAGCTTCAGTGGTTCGGGGTAGGCGGCTTTGGGTATAAACCCCCTGACCTTAAGCTGGTCTTCCTGTTTCATTCCTTCTGCATGAACCCTTGCAATATGGGTAAGGTTCTTTTTCCTGAGCACCTTTCGAATGCTCCCTTCTCCTAGTATTTCGGCATGGTTGTCCACAAGGTATACATCGGTTCCTTCTTCCATGTCGAATTCAATGGGAAGAAAGAATATGCCCCTGCTCAGGTTGTATCCGAATATCGCCAGACCGGGACACTGGTATACACAATCCATGCAACCCACACATTTTTCAAAGTCGATATGGGGAACCGTTGATGTGGATGATTTTGTAATGGCGCCATATTTGCAGGCAAAAGCGCAGGGATTGCAGGCAAAACCGTATAGGCAGTCAATCACCACAAATGGTTTATCCATGCGATGGGGCAGCGGCATTTCAGGTGCCTCCAAAATTTTAACCGGATGTTGCTGAGAGTCTATGTATTCCTTTGAAATCAAAAGAAAGTCATCATAATTATAGGATGCCTTCATGTTGTCGAGTATCTCATAGGCAACCTGCTTGCCCCTGAGTACCGCGCTGGTTCCCTCTCCAATGCGAATGGCGTCTCCGGCACCATAGCACCTTCGGCCAAACATTTCGCGTCCCTTTTC
>CAZFOI010000034.1:0-9906 GCA_964520605.1 uncultured Bacteroidales bacterium | reverse complement strand
ATATTGAGACCTCGATTTATAATTCAATAACAAATGTAGGAAATGATTGTTTGGCCTGCAAGCAAAGAAATCAGAACAGCTGCTGCATATAGAAAAACTATGTGCAACTAATGCACAGGATGCATTATATTCAATATCAGACAAATGCGTTTTTTTATCAAAATATTTTATGAATTTGTTGTTTCATGTAATTTTTTATTTATACATTTGCGTATTGAAATACCGAATTTCCTTTTAAGCTATTATGAGTAAAATTTTCAACATTTCCGAAGCTGCTACCATCGCCATCCATAGCATGGGAGTAATAGCACGCAGCCGGCAATTGTTGAATGTTCAGCAAATCGCCGATATCACAGGATTCTCAAAAAACCATACCGCCAAGGTGCTGCAACAATTGGTAAAAAATGATTTCCTGAAATCGGAAAGAGGGCCCAAAGGAGGCTTTCTACTGAAAAAGAATCCGGAGCTCATCAGCCTGATAGAAATATACAGGGTAATTGAGGGAGACATTGACGTAAGCGAAACCCAGTGCAAAATGCATTGCGACAACTGCCCCTTCAGCACCTGTCTTTTTGGCGGCCTCAGCGAGAAATTCTCCCGCGAATTCAAAGAATATTTAACAGAAAAAACACTCCTCAACGTCTAACTACGAACCAAAAAATTAAGTTCGCAGTACGCAGTACGTAGTACATAGAAAGAATAAACAACATATACGAACTACGAACTAACAACCACGAACTACCAACTAACAGACTAACAGACTAACAGACTAACAGACTAAAAATGAAACGCACAATCATAAAAATCGACGAAGACCTCTGCAACGGCTGTGGGCTGTGCATCGAAGGTTGCCATGAAGGAGCCCTGCAATTAATCGATGGTAAGGTACGCATGATATCGGACCTGTATTGCGATGGTCTGGGTGCCTGCATTCCTGAATGCCCGGTTTCGGCAATAACCCTGGAAGAGCGCGAAGCCGAGCCATATGACGAGATCAAAGTAATGGAGCGAATCTCTCCAAAAGGCGAAGCAACCATACTGGCACACCTGAATCATCTTATTGACCACGACCAGCATGAATTTGTTGCCCAGGGCATTCAGTATATTAAGGATAACAATTTAAACATCGACCTTGGAAAATTAAAAACCAAAAAGAACAGCGAAATGATTCAGCAAAAAAACGAAAAGGAGCCGGCGGTGAATGAAACCGGACACCATCATGCCCACAATCATTCACACGGTCATGCACATGGTGGAGGCGGATGTCCGGGCTCGCGCATGATGCAGTTTGCAGCGCCTGCCGGCGGATCGGTTGCAGTTTCAGCTGATCAGCCCTCTGAGCTGAGGCAATGGCCAGTGCAATTGCATCTGGTAAGCCCACAGGCCCCGTATTTCAAACAGGCCGATGTGGTGCTTGCAGCCGATTGTGTGGCATTCTCTCTTGGAAATTTTCACAGCAAATATCTTAAAGGCAAAGGACTTGCCATCGCCTGCCCTAAACTGGACAGCGGCAAAGACATTTATATTGAAAAACTCACGGCCATGATAGACCTTGCCCAGATCAATACTTTAACGGTTATGATCATGGAGGTTCCATGTTGCAGCGGATTGATTCAAATGGCCAAAATGGCTGCAGAAAAAGCCACCAGAAAGGTGCCCGTAAAAGTTATCAATGTTGGCCTTGATGGCCAGATCAGAAGCGAACAGTGGGTGTAATATACCCTAAGCATAAAACCAAATCCAATTAATCATCACAAAAACAAGGAGACTAAAAAATGAGTATGTTTTGTTTTCAATGTCAGGAAGCCGCAAAAGGCACAGGTTGCACAGTAAAAGGTGTGTGTGGAAAGACTCCCGAAGTGGCCGGCATTCAGGATGCCATGATTTACTTTCTAAAAGGATTGTCTGTTTACGGAAACATCGCCCGTGAAAATGGTATCGAAACCCCTGAGGTAAACCGCTATGTTTTTGAGGGACTTTTCATGACCATTACCAACGCAAACTTTGACAAACAACGTTTTGTCGACAAACTGCGCGAAGGATTTCGCCTGCGCCTGGAACTGGAAAACAAGCTTGAAGCCACGGGCGTTAACATCAACAAAAATGAATTGCCCGAAGCCGCCCGCTGGTATGCTTACACAGCAGGAGAATATGAGCGCAAAGCCCTTACAGTAGGAATTCTTCAGCTCAATCCGAATGAAGACATCCGTTCGCTTCGTGAATTGCTGATCTATGGGGTTAAAGGCATGGCAGCCTATGCGGAGCATGCATTCAATCTGGGAGAAGAAAACCAGGAAGTTTTCGAATTTATGCAGAAAGCCCTTGCCGCCACTCTTAACGATACCCTGGATGCCGGTGCACTTACGAACCTCGTATTGGAATGCGGAAATTATGGTGTGCAGGTAATGGCACTGCTCGACAAAGCCAATACAACAGCCTATGGCAATCCGGAAATCACCAAAGTAAACATCGGAGTAAGGAACAATCCGGCCATCCTGATCAGCGGTCATGACTTGCGCGACATGGAAGACCTGCTGGAACAAACTGCAGGCACCGGTGTCGATGTGTACACCCACAGCGAAATGCTCCCGGCCAATTACTATCCGGCTTTTAAAAAGTATGATCATTTTGTTGGCAACTATGGCAATGCGTGGTGGAAGCAACGCGAAGAATTTGAGTCTTTCAACGGCCCCATTTTGTTCACCACCAACTGCATCGTTCCACCATTGAAAAGCGCCACTTATACAGACAGGATCTATACCACCGGAGCTTCCGGTCTGGAAGGAGCCATCCATATTCCGGATCGCAAAGAGGGCGGACGCAAGGATTTTTCTGCCATTATTGATCATGCCAAACGCTGTGCATCACCCGTAGAAATTGAAACGGGAGAAATCATCGGAGGTTTTGCTCACAATCAGGTGCTGCAACTTGCAGACAGGGTGGTTGAGGCCGTGAAATCAGGTGCCATTCGCAAGTTTTTTGTCATGGCCGGATGCGATGGCCGCATGAAAGACCGTGACTATTACACCGAGTTCGCAGAGGCGCTGCCAAAAGACACGGTGATTCTCACGGCTGGTTGTGCAAAATACCGCTACAACAAACTGCCGCTGGGCGACATCAATGGAATCCCCAGGGTACTGGATGCAGGTCAGTGCAACGACTCCTATTCGCTGGCAGTAATCGCACTCAAGCTGAAAGAAGTATTTGAGCTTAATGACATCAATGAATTGCCCATTGCCTATAACATTGCCTGGTACGAGCAAAAAGCGGTTATTGTATTGCTTGCCCTTCTTTCCCTTGGTGTGAAGAATATTCACCTGGGCCCTACCCTGCCCGCATTCCTTTCACCGAATGTAGCGAAAGTACTGGTAGAGAATTTTGGGATTGCCGGTATTACCGATGTGGATCAGGATATGAAAATCTTCCTTAACTAAACATAGAATGCAGTTATTTTCATTATATTGGTCATACCAATAAGGAGCAAAGAGCGAACTTTCCCGGTTTCCCCGGGAAAGTTTGCCCTGAGCTTTTTAAATCCATTTTACAATGAAAACAATTAAGGGTTTATTTGTTTTGGTTTTGATGCTGCAGGCCGTATCCCCCATCTATGCCCAATTTGGTTTTCAGGCGGAAATAAGGCCAAGGGCCGAGTACAGGCATGGGTTTCACACCCTGAGACAGCCATCAGACGATCCGGCTGCTTTTGTATCCCAAAGAACCAGGCTGAATGCATCCTTTTCAAAATCAGGAACAACGGCCTTAATCAGCATGAATGATGCAAGGGTGTGGGGAGAGGTGCCGGGAACTTCCAGATTGGCGGCCAATACCTCCCTTCACGAAGCCTGGGTAGAATTGGCGCTCAATAACAAGGTAAGATTAAAGGCGGGCAGGCAGGAGATTGTATACGACAATGCCAGGATATTTGGCAATGGAGACTGGGGGCAAACCGCACGCAGCCACGACATGGTCCTGTTGAAATTCAAACCGGTAGAAGGTTTGCAAATGAATACCGGATTTGCCTTTAACCAGGAATCCGAAAGAAGGACTGGCACCCCATATACCCTGCCAGGTTATAAAAGCATGCAGCACGCATGGTTGCATTACAAGACAGGCGTAACAGCCATCAGTATGCTGGCTCTGAATTTAGGAGCAGAATCTGAAAGCGGGGAAACCCTCTACAATCAGACATTTGGTGGCAGGGTGATTGTACAGGCAGGCAAAGCAACCCTGGCTGGTGCTTACTATTTCCAAACAGGCGAAGACCGTCTGGGTAAAGACATTCAGGCCAATTATTTGATGATTGAGGCCGGCTTGCCTTTAGCTGCATCATGGAGGCTTGGTGGTGCATTTGAATATGTTTCCGGAACCGATCAGCCAACAGCCGGAGGGGCGCCAACTTCGGTTAATCGGTCATTTACTCCGGTATTTGGGACAAACCATGCATTTAACGGTCATATGGATTACTTTTTTGCAGGAAGTCATATGAATAATGTTGGCCTTATTAATCCTCTTATTCAACTTCATTATCAGGCAGCTGCATTTAATGTCCAGCTGCATCTCCATACTTTCTATGCAGATGGAGCAATTGCCAATCCTGCATCACCCTCCGGTAAGGCCTCTTCCTTTCTTGGAAACGAAGCGGATTTGATTCTGAGTTACCCACTGAACGATACTGCCCTTATAAGGGCGGGCTACTCCAGAATGTTTGCCACTCCCTCAATGGAGATTCTAAAGGGCGGAAGCAGCGAGTTGACCAACCAATGGGCATGGCTTATGCTGACGGTAAAAATCTGATCATATCCCGGCATCAACAAAAACACAAATAATTCCTAGTAATATGAGCGAGCTGATAAATAATTCCCAGGAGCGTAAAGCCCAACTTAAAAAACTGATTCTGAAGCTCCACGCAGGTGAGTCTACTGAGAAAGTCAGAAAGGAGCTTGAAGAAACCCTCAGCCAGATCCCATACGGAGAGGTGGTAGAGGTTGAGCAGGAACTGATTTCTGAAGGACTGCCTGAAGAAGAGGTGCTGAAGTTATGCGATGCACATTCTGCGGTACTCAGAGGAAATGTAGACCTGAAAGGCGCCAGGGAAATCCCTGATGGACATCCGGTAGATGTCATGATTCAGGAGAACAGGGCGCTCAGGGAAGTGGTTGCGGGTATTGGAGAAATACTTGACCAACTAATTGCCAATGAGCCGCAAGACCTGAAGAATACCCGCCTGGATTTGCTGGGATTGTATAACCAATTGTTCGATGCTGACAAACACTATCTGAGGAAAGAATACCTGATATTTCCATTCCTGGAGAAACAGGGCATCACAGGGCCACCCAAGGTTATGTGGGGCAAGCACGATGAAATTCGAGACCTGATCAAGGGCAGCATTGCCGCTTTGAAAACATCTGAAATAAGCCTGGAGGAACTCAGGGCAGTTTCGACTATAGTGCTAAAACCAGCCATTGATGGGGTGGCGGATATGACGCTCAAGGAGGAGGAAATTTTATTTCCCATGGCCCTGGACAAATTATCAGAGAAAGAATGGTATGAAATTGCCAGCCAGTCTACGGAAATCGGATACTGCCTTTATGATCCGCTTCAGGAGTGGAAGCCTGCCTGGGCAGAGGACAAAGACATCAACCAGGCCCAAAACAAAGGAAGCCACATTCAGCTGCCAACAGGAAATTTCAGTGCGGAGGAACTATTGGCCATACTGAATTCACTGCCTGTTGACATGACATTTGTTGACAAAAACGACAAGGTGCGCTACTTTTCTCAAAGTGCCGAAAGAATCTTTCAAAGGAACAGGGCCATATTGAACCGGGATGTAAGGCATTGCCACCCACCTGCCAGCGCACATATCGTAGACAAGATCATAGACGATTTTAAAAGCGGCCGTCAAAACAGGGCTCCCTTCTGGATTCGGATGGGTGGCAAGTTTATTCACATAGAATATTTTGCGCTGAGAAACGAGAAAGGCGAATATCTGGGCGTTCTGGAAGTTTCCCAGGATTTGACCAATTACAGAGCCCTTGAAGGAGAACAGCGAATTCTTTCATACAAATAATCATGGATACCCATTTGATCATAAGCCCGAAAACCAAAGTACTGCAGCTTCTGGAGTCTTACCCTGAGCTGGAGGAAGTACTGATTCGTAATGTACCGGTGTTCGATAAGTTAAAGAATCCGATACTGCGCAATACCATTGCCAAGGTGGCCACCCTGCAGCAGGCAGCCACCATAGCCCAGATTCCGGTAGAACAACTGATCAACCTGTTGAGGAAGGAAGTTGGACAAACAGCATTCACCGCTACGGAAGAAGCCAGCATAAAAACCATCCGTCCGGATTGGCTCCGTTTAGGCAATATAAAAGGCGAACGGGATATACGCCCCATGCTTCATGCAGGCGAACATCCGGTTGGGCAGGTAATTGAAGACATCACCCATATGGAGCCCGGCGGAATTTTCCTGATTGTTGCGCCATTTATTACAGCCCCACTAATAGACAAAGCGGCCAGTCTTGGATTTGATCATTACCTGGAAAAACACAGCGAAACTTTGTTTCACATATACTTTTACAAAAACAAATAAGCCATGAGCGAAGAAAAAATCATATGCAGTTGCATGGAAATTACTGAAGCGGAGATTGAAAAAGCAATTCGTGAAAAAGGCCTGAAGTCCATAGCGGCAGTTGGAGAAGCCACAGATGCCGGAACGGTTTGCGGCGGATGTGTAGACGACATTTATTTGTTGCTCGAAAAGATTAATGGCAAGGTTGAGTTATAATGCATTGAATTACTTTAAAATAAACATATACTATGGCTACTGAACACAGCAAAATATTGTCCTTTACCTCTATGGTTGATTATGCCCCGGGAGGCATTGTAAGTATACGCGTACTGGAGAAAAAAACCGGCAATGTAAGCCTGTTTGCATTTGACAAGGATCAGAAACTCAGCGAACACTCCGCTCCATTTGATGCCATGATACAGGTATTGGAGGGTAAGGCGGAGATCTCCATAAACAAAAAACCTTACCTGCTTACAGCCGGTGAAAGCATTATCATGCCGGCAAACATTCCGCATGCCGTATACGCTAGCGAGCGTTTTAAAATGCTCCTGACCATGATCAGGGATTAATTCTACATGGCATGATTCAGATAATTTCTCCTGAGAATGCAGCCAGGGTAAATGCGGCTGTAAAGGGTTTGATCATGTATTCGGGCGAAAAAGCCGAACTGATTCATTTGCAACTGGAACCCGGGGACTCTCTTGATTTGCATATGAACCCCTTTGACGTGGTATTCTATGGTCTTCAGGGCGAAGCGGTTTTGTTTACTTCTGAAACCGCTTATTCACTCAAAACAGGAGATTGTGCTTTTGTTTCCTCAGATGAAGAGCGTGGATGGAGAAATGAATCGGATAAACCATTCAGCGTTCTGGTTGTAAAAATGCATTAGATCATGCTAAGAAGCAGAAAGCAAGCGGCTCCGGGTTTTCCTTAAATCCGGCATTTGTCGAAAGAATCCCCTGTCATACGGCATCCCTTATGCTTTATGTATAAGATGGCATTGGCTGTATTCTGGAAGTGTGGCAGATTGAGTATTTTTGCCGCCAATAGCAATCGCCAATCTGCCACACCAACACATGCTTCACAAGGGATTTCTTTTTCTTTTGATACTGATGAACCTGATGGTTCAAGTTTTGCCGGCATCGGCCCGCAACCTTCAACAACCAAGGAAAATCATTGCCGTCCGTACCGAAAAACCACCAAAGATTGACGGAAAACTGGATGAGCATGCATGGTCAATGGCTATGCCTGCCACAGGTTTCCTGCAATATGAACCCCACAATGACAGACCGGCGAGTCTTGAATCAAGCGTTTGGGTATTGTACGACGACAATGCCCTTTTCATTGGGGCTTTCCTTTACGATTCAGCCCCTGACAGCATTCTAAGGGAGTTGGGCCTCCGGGATTCAGGCGACCAGCTCAATGCCGACCGTTTCTGGGTAGACATCAACCCATTTAACGATGGCATCAATGGCTTCCGTTTCCAGGTTTCTGCTTCTGGCGTTCAAACCGACAGCAATATGTCAGGAGCCGGATCATCAGGCGGAGGTGGTCAACGCGGGGACCGGAACTGGGATGCCGTCTGGGTAAGTGCCGTAGGGAAAAAAGAAAATGGATGGGTGGTAGAAATGGAAATTCCCTATGCTGCCCTGAGATTTCCCAAAGGCGATGTCCACGAGTGGGGGATAAACTTCTGGCGCGAAATACGCAGAACCAGGGAAACCTCAAGCTGGAACTTCGTGAACCGTCGCGTTGGAGATGTCATGGCATCTATGGGCGTCATGAATGGCATTTATGGAATTGAGCCACCCATCAGGCTGGCCTTGTTCCCCTACCTTTCGAATTATATGGAAAAGAACGGGGGACGAAATTCCTGGACAAATAGCTTTAACGGTGGTGTAGACCTGAAATGGGGCATCAGTCCGAGTTTTACCATGGACGTTACCCTGATTCCTGATTTCGGGCAGGTTCAGTCGGATGCCCTGGTACTGAATCTGAGTCCTTATGAAGTGAAATACGATGAGAACCGACAGTTTTTTACTGAAGGAACTGAACTATTTGGGAAGGCAGACCTGTTGTACTCCAGAAGGATAGGGGCAAGACCAAAGAATTACAACAAGGCGTCTCAGGAAAGGGCAGGCGATGAAATTGTCACATACAATCCGATAGAAACCCGGCTGATAAATGCAAGTAAAATATCAGGCAGGACGAGTTCCGGCCTTGGATTGGGCATCTTTAATGCAATGACTGCCGCCAGTCATGCCACCCTGCTTGATACGCTAAGTGGTTATGAGCGGGAGGTGGTTACCCAGCCTTTCACCAATTACAATCTGGTTGTGGTTGACCAAAGCCTGCCAAACAATTCTTATGTCAGCCTGATCAACACCAATGTAAGTGGCTCAATGGACGGGTATATGGCCAATGTCAGCGGCACAGAGTTTCGCTTTCTGGACAAAACCAATATGTTCCGCATCAGCGGATCGGCTGCCGTCAGCCAGCAATACCATCGAAACAATGAAAATATTTATGGGCACAAGTATAACCTGAATCTTGGCAAAGTAGGCGGTACCTGGCAATACGGATATTCCCGTTCGGTGGTTTCGGATACATACGATCAGAACGACATGGGCTTTATGCGACGAAACAACCTGATTTCCGATGGCGTATCTGTCAGCTACAATGTCTTTACTCCTGTCTGGAGGCTTTGGAATTATTCTACTTCCCTGAGTGCAGAATACAACAGGCTATTCAATCCACAGACATTTACGGGCTTCAGTCTGGGGTACTCTGCCAGGGTGCTTTTCGACACCCGGCTTTTTGTAAATCTCAGAACCACTTACAGGCCTTTGGGAAACCGGGATTATTTTGAACCCAGGGTGCCCGGGCGTTTCTATGAGACACCGGCATCTTATAACACATCCTTAAGCTATTCGAGTGATTATCGAAGACGCATTTATGTAGACGGATCATTTTCCTATGGAAAAACGCCGGGCTATTATAACCAAAGTGAATATCAGATCGATTTCAGACCCACATTTCGTGCCTCGGACAGGATGAATATTTCAGCAGGTTCGCGCTATAGTCAGAACATAAATGACATTGGTTATGTTGGCAGGGATTTTCACTCAGGCGATGTATACTTTGGCATGCGAAATGCCCCTACCCTGACCCAGACCCTTGGAAGCACCTATATTTTTTCCAACAGTCTGAGCCTGGATTTCGCATTAAGACATTATTGGTCAAGGGCTATATATAACAACAGTTACTTCATCCTGCAAACAGACGGCATCATTGCAGAAATTAACGATTATCCGGGAGTTCCGGATATAAACTACA
>CAZFOI010000033.1:0-10030 GCA_964520605.1 uncultured Bacteroidales bacterium | reverse complement strand
GTTCACCAGACAACTGCCTATAAATCCGGCTGCACCAGTAACAATGATCATAAAGCGGTTTTTTCAAATGTCCTGCCTGATTGCTTACTGCTTGTTTGGCAACTCCAGGCCATAACCTGAGGTCTTGTCGGCCCGCTTCAGAAGGAAGGCAAACATCACCCCGACCACACCCAAAACAGCAAGCATCAAAATGGGATTGGTGTAGTTATAAACGGCGCTTTCTCCTGCTGCCAATGCTTCTGCCACGCCGGGATTGGACCTGTCAAGCACAAGACCAATGAGAATGGGGAATGCCCAAAGGCCGATGTTCTGAATGGTGAACATCAAACCATAGGCGGTGCCGATTTTATTGGTTTCAACAATTTTTGCCACAGCCGGCCACATGGCCGCAGGAACCAGGGAGAAGGCCACCCCCAGGATGAACATGGGTACATAGGGTGTGATATGGGTCAGTGAGAACATCAGGTGAACCACTACCAGCAGGATGGATCCATATATCATCAGCGATGCGGATTTGCCCTTGTAATCGCAGATATAGCCGAATATAGGGGTAAACACCAGGGTGCCAAAGGGCAAAATGGAGGTTATGGTACCGGCCAGTTCGCGGCTTACCCCGAATTTGTTGGTCATCAGGTCGGGGGCAAACTTCACAAACGGGAATACGGCTGAGTAAAAGGTAACGCACAAAAGGGCAATGAAAATAAACGATGGATTGGTGAGCAGGTTCTTTATATCGGCAATCCGGAATTCCTCAGTGGGATCAGCCTCCATACGCTCATTTACCTGTTTGTCGAATCTCATATCTATCATCATATACACCAAAAAGGCCAGGAGTCCGATGCCAAGCAGCATGGCTCCAAACCAGATGGGAAGCGGCAGGTTGTCTCCTTTGGCAAGCAGGGGAGAGATAACCAGCGCAGCGGCCATACCCAAACGGGCAATGGCAATGTTCAGGCCAAGGGCCAGGGCAATTTCCTTGCCTTTGAACCATTTGACGATAACCTTTGATATCACTACGATGCTGGTTTCAGCCCCCAGTCCAAAGAGGAAAAAACCCAGTGTGGTCATTTTCAGAGCCGGAGACCAGGAGGGAAGAAAGGATTCCATAAGTCCGTATCCCAGACCCCCCTGAAGGAAGTAATCCGTGGTCCCGTAGGCAGTAAGTGCCGCCCCCAGGGCTTGAAGAAAAATAAAGGTAAAACCGGTTATTCTGATGCCGATTTTATCCAGGATAATGCCGCCAATTACGGCCATAAGCAGAAACACATTCGGTACCGAATAGGCAGAAATGAAAATGCCATAATCGGTAGAAGAGAAACCCAGTTTCAGATGCATAAGGTCTTTCAGGGGAGAGAGGGCATCATAGAAATAATAATTGGTGGCCATGGTAAAGCTTACCAATAGCATGATTCCCCAGCGTGTGGCAGCGGAATCGTTCATTTTGAGTCTCTGCAGTTTCTCTGTCATGGTCTTGCCGGCTTGTTGTGGTTAATCCAATTGCTTTTTTATTGATAGCAGAAAGCTTTTCATGCTTTCCAATGTTTTGATTATTTCAAAATCGCGCATAACAGCATCCGGATTCTGCCTGATTTTATCTTTGGCCCCCTGAAGGGTATACCCTCTTTCTTTTACCAGATTGAATATCATGTGAAAGTAATCCACGTCTCTGTTGGTAAACATCCGGTTGCCCTTTTTGGTACGATGCGGGCGGATTACATCAAATTCCTTTTCCCAGAAACGGATCAGGGAGGTATTGACTTTAAACATGCCGGCTACTTCGCCTATGGAATAATATACGCGCTGGGAATTATCCGCGGTCTTGCTCATCAGGAGAGGGATTGGTTAACCTGGGAGGCAATCTCTATTACCCTTTCAAACTCTTCGGGGCTAAGGTCATTGTAGAAGTAGTTAACGGGATTTACTTTGCGCCCGTTTCGGATTACTTCGTAATGAAGGTGGGGGGCGGTAGAACGCCCCGTATTGCCAACCAGGCCAATGAGCTCACCCCGCTTGATTTCCTGCCCCCTTCTTACCTTTATCTGGCTCAAATGGGCATAGAGGGTCTGGTAACCATATCCGTGGTCGATTACGATCATTTGCCCATATCCATGGTTGTTGCGTTCGGCAGAAACCACCACCCCGTTCCCGGTGGCATAAATGGGCTCTCCGGTATTGGCCAGAAAGTCTACCCCGGTATGCATCATCAGGGTTTTGTAGATGGGGTGTATCCTGTTTCCAAAACCGGATACCAATCGCTGGGGGCCCTTGGCAACCGGGAAAATGGCCGGAATGGATGCCAGCATGTCTGCCTTGTTTCGGGCCATGTCAAACACATCATCATAAGATTTGGACTGAACATACATTTGCCGGGCAAGAACATCCAGACGCTGCATGGTTTCAGAAATCAGACGGGTGTTCTGGAATCCCTGAAAATCGGCATAGCGGTCTGCTCCTCCGAAGGCCCCTTCGCGCATGGCACGGGGTATGGGTTCGGCCTCAAAAACCACCCGGTAAATATGGTCGTCTCTTTCCTGAATATCACGCAACACAGCCGTAAGAATATCAATCCGGTCATTGAGAACCTGGTATTGAAGCTTGTATTGTTCAACTTCCCGCCTTAATACCTTTTCTTTGGGGCTGTCAAAAAAAGTATACCCAATGGCCAGCACAATAACTGAAAAGACCATGCCGGCAAGTATGATACGCAACATGGCCCTGGTCTGGTCCCAAAGGGTAACCCTGACTTTTTCTACCTTAAGCGATTTGGTGTTGAATAAGTACTTTTCTTTTCGCATAAATATCCAATACGGTATCAAAGAATAACGGCAAAAACGCCCGTCCCGGGATACGGGTAAGGCATGCTAACCGTTATGTGATGAAGAGTTTCTCCTTTCTCCTTACCTTGCAAAACTAAGTAAAAAACCGTTACTTTTGCGTTCAGTTTAATAAAAATTAACCTTTTCAATTCGCAGTAATACATGAATTCCGGACAGATTCGTAAGACGTTTACTGATTTTTTTATTTCCAAAGGGCATCATATCGTGCCTTCTGCCCCAATGGTCATCAAGAACGACCCAAGCCTTATGTTTACCAATGCGGGCATGAATCAGTTCAAGGACGTGTTCTTGGGGAATCTGCCTGCTGCACACCTGCGCATAGCCAACTCCCAAAAGTGTCTGAGGGTTTCCGGCAAGCACAACGACCTGGAAGAAGTAGGACATGATACTTATCATCACACCATGTTTGAGATGTTGGGCAATTGGAGCTTTGGCGACTACTTTAAAGAGGAAGCCATTGCCTGGGCCTGGGAATTGCTTACCGGCGTTTATGGAATCGGCAAAGACCGTTTGTATGTGACGGTCTTCGGTGGGGATGAAGCAGACGGGCTCCGGCCTGACATGGAGGCCCGGGATTTCTGGAAGGCATATGTTCCGGAAGACAGGATCCTTTATGGTTCAAAAAAAGACAACTTTTGGGAAATGGGGGATACCGGTCCTTGTGGCCCCTGCTCAGAGGTACATGTAGACATCAGGTCCGATGCAGACCGAGAAAAAACACCCGGAAAGGATTTGGTAAATGCTGACCATCCCCAGGTAATCGAGATATGGAATCTGGTTTTTATTGAGTTTAACCGCATAAGCGGGGGAGCGCTGAAACCCCTGCCTGCCAAACATGTGGATACCGGTATGGGTTTTGAGCGCCTGTGCATGGTGCTTCAGGGCAAGCAATCGAATTATGACACCGATGTCTTTCAGCCTTTTATTCAGGAGATCAGCCGTTTGTCGGGCATCGCCTATGGCAAATCCAGGGATGCGGATGTTGCCATGCGGGTGGTTGCCGACCACCTGCGGGCAGTGGCATTTGCCATCGCTGACGGAGAGCTCCCTTCCAATAATAAAGCCGGATATGTAATACGTCGCATACTTCGCAGGGCCATACGGTATGGCTATACTTTTCTTGGTTTCAGAGAACCCTTTGTGAGCAAACTGGTGGCTGTCCTGGCGACGCAAATGGGAGAGGCCTTCCCTGAGCTTCTTGCCCAGCAGGGGCTCATCGAAAAGGTGATTGCAGAGGAAGAAGCTTCTTTTCTTCGCACACTTTCAACCGGCATTCAAAAATTTGATCAATATGTTGCCTCCCTTGCAGGAGGGCGGGTGGCAGGTGATTTTGCTTTTGAGCTGTTCGATACCTATGGGTTCCCCATAGACCTGACCCGCCTGATGGCCAGGGAAAAAGGCCTGGAGGTGGATCTTGTCGGCTTTGAGGCAAATATGCAGGAGCAAAAGCAGAGAAGCAGGGCGGCATCGGTTGTGGAAACGGAAGACTGGACGGAACGGATCCCTTTCAGGGAAGAAACCCGTTTTCTTGGGTATGAGCAATTACAGGCCGAAGCCGAAGTGGTTAAATACCGGAAAATATCATCAAAAGGAAAGGTTTATTACCAGGTGGTATTGAATCAGACGCCCTTTTATGCAGAATCGGGTGGTCAGGTAGGGGATCGCGGGGTGCTGGTTAACGGAGAACAGCACATACCCGTTGTGGATACCCGCAAAGAGAATAACCTTACGGTACACATTACCGAGATGCTTCCTGCATCATGGAGCAGCAGGGTCATCGCAATCGTGGATGCGGAAAAAAGGGCGCTTACCGAAAACAATCATACAGCCACCCATTTGATGCATGCGGCTCTGAGAAAAGTACTCGGAGATCATGTGCAGCAGAAAGGATCCCTTGTAAATGAAGATAGGCTCAGGTTCGACTTTGCCCATTTTTCCAAAATGAGCCAGGAGGAGATCCGCAGTGTGGAGCAGATGGTGAATGAGCACATAAGGCAGAACATCAACATGCAGGAGCACCGGGATCTTGAAATGGAACAGGCCCTTGAGATGGGGGCCATGGCACTGTTTGGCGAAAAGTATGGAGATAAAGTAAGGGTGATTGCATTTGATCCTGATTTTTCAGCAGAGTTATGTGGTGGAACCCACGTACACCATACGGGGCGTATCGGGTTGTTTAAAATTGTAAGCGAGGGAGCCATTGCAGCCGGGATTCGCAGGATTGAGGCCATTACCGGAAAAGCTGCCGAAGCCTGGGTGGATGCCAAAATGGATGAATTGGAAGGCATACGTCAGCTTCTTAAGAACCCCAGGGACACCATAAAATCAATTGAACAGCTTCTCCAGCAGCAGGATATGCTGCGTCGCCAACTCGATGAGCTGTCAAGGCAACAGTCTGCTTCAATGGCAGACACTCTGTTGGGCAATATGCAAATGATCGGAGACATTCCCTGCATAGCCACCCTGATTGAAGCCGATGCCAAAACCGCAAAGGATCTGGCGTATAAACTGAAAGAGAAGCAGTCCCGAATAATGATATTCCTCGGACATCAGGACGAAGGACGGGCGGGGATCGCTGTTATGGTTTCTGAAGACCTGACGGCTGAAAAAGGCCTGAATGCAGGACAAATGATAAAACAGCTATCCGGATATATTCAGGGAGGGGGAGGCGGACAGGCGTTTTTTGCCACAGCTGGCGGAAAGCATCCCGATGGGCTGCCTGAGGCGTTAGAGGCATGCCTGGAATTGGTAAAAGCCGCTGCTCAGTAGTTATTGGCAGCCGGTTCTCTCTGACACAATCCTGTAAACGGACAGTAACGGCAGTTGTCTTCGTCCTGTGTCTGGGTAAACGCAATGTCTTTGTTAAGGATTTCCTCTATCAGTGTTTTCAGGCATGAAACAAATGCCTCCCTGGTTGACAAATCTTCCGGATGTTGGGGTGTTTTCACCGGCATAAACCACCGGCTGATTTTTTTCAGGCTGATAATCCCTGCCTCATACCATTCCCTGCCATGGGATGATTCTTCTGCATACATCAGTGAATAGCATAGCAGTTGAAATGCTTTGCCATTGGAACCCTTGGTGCATAAATCATCCCAACTGCCCAGACTCAGTTCGGATTCTTTCACACTGCCTGTTTTGTAATCAACAATTCTTATGTGTTCATCCGGACCCTCTATCCTGTCAATTCTGTCTGCAACGCCGGATATTTTTACCTGAACAGCAGCACCTTCAATGGCCACATCCACAAAAGCCTGCATCCTTTGCTCCAGAGCCAGAAGCCTCAGCTGATTTCCGCCTTTTTGCAACTCCTGCAGATGAGAAAGCTCCTGATCAAGAAAATTCTCAATGTATTTGGCAGAAAGTTCTGTAAGCAAAAGATTCATGCCACGATTGATTTCTCCTCCCGGGTAATTCCTGGCATACTGCTCAAATAGCGTCTTACGGTATTGCTTTTTGATTTCCCTGATGTTTTCTGCCATTAGCGTTTTGCCCAGATGGGGCTGGTAGAGCAGGTTCAGGCTTTCATGGATTACCGTTCCCTGGGTGGCTGTCTCCAGGGTTTCTTCTATTTCATCTTCCTCCTGAATGCCGGCTACCCTTTCCAGATAGAATTTCAATGGACAGCCAATGTATTTAGAAAGAGCGGAGGGGGAAAATCCCCTGCGGCTGATTTCAAGCAGCCTTTCCATTATTTCAGGTGTTTTCCTGATTTCTATGGGCTCGGGCTGATGCCCTTTGGGAGACGGCAGGGTTATAAGGTGTTCTTCTATGTTGATGTTGGGAAAAGCTTTTGGAATCTCTACCTGTAATTGCCTGATAAACCGGCTCTTCTCTCCTGATCCTATGCCATCTGTTTCTGTGTTGTAAATCAGAAATACGTTGCGGGCTCTTTGGATCAGACGATAAAAATGATATGCATAGGTTGCATCCCGGTGGGTGTGTACCGGCAATCCAAAATTAAGCCTTACTTGGAAAGGAATCATGGAGGATGCTCCTTTCCCCCTGGGAAGCAGGTCTTCATTGGCAGACAGGATGATCACATTTTCAAAATCCAGGTTCCTGGTCTCGAGCATGCCCATAACCTGAAGTCCTTCGAGTGGCTCTCCTGTGAAAGCGATTCGCGTTTCGGATGCCAGACGGCGAAAAAGGGTGTAAACGGAAACAAGGGTATCAAAACCGGGGTGTTTCTGAGCAAAACCCTGCATTTTGCGAAAAAGGGCACTCATATACCAAAGGGCTTCAAAATCCAAAAAGAAAGGGGTTTGTAATATGTTCCCGCCATGCAATGCTGCCTTTTCTCGAAAGGCCTGACTAAGTTTCTGCGTGATGTTCACCAGGGTTTCGAGCAATCCGGCTGTTTGTTTTTGCCAGTTGTTTCCAAGGAAATGAAAGCTTTCAGTGAAACCGGCTGGAGAAAAATCCGGATCGGATAGTTTTTCATAGCCTAAAAAACTGCTGCTTCCCTTATTTAGTTTGTCAATGAGTTGTGTGCAATATTCTTTTCCTTTTTCCACATCCCAGAGCAGGGCAGCAGCATCATAACTGAAAAAACGGATAAGGTCTTTATGATAAAACACGCCGGATTCTCCTGTTTTTCCGGCTTTTGCCGTGTATTGCAATGCCTGAAAAAGCGCATCGAAAAACGAAAAAAGTCCCGATTGCATAAGGGGGTAACCCATGGTTACATTGATCCCTGTGCCGGGGTTTGGCAGGGCATTTAAAACCGGCACCAACAAGGATTCATTGGCAAGTACAATGGCCGTTCTTTCGCTTCCGGTATCCAGATTGTATTGCTCAATCAGATTGCCGGCAAGCCTGGCCTGGTTAACATTTTTGGCAATACCGAAGATGCGGATGCTTTTATTTTCCTCTCCAAAGTAATTTTCGGCTTTTTCAGGAAAGGCCTTCCATCTTTTCATATAGGCAGACACGAACCTGCCGGCCTCCTGTTCAGGGTTATTGGCATACCACTGGTCTGCATCAGGGTGGTACTCCGCAATGCCTTCGCGAATCAGGTGGTCAATGATCACCTCCTCTGCTTTTGTCAGTGCATTGAAACCGGCAAAGATCACTTTTTCCCATGGCAGAAGAAATGAACCCGATTCTATGCGCCGGGCTGCCATCCCGGCCGATAGTCCCTGGTATGCCAGAGAGTTTTCGAGCAAATAATCTGTGAATTTTTGATGATATAACCTGAGTTTTCCAAAGAATGCAAGATACTCTTCCTGGCCCCTGGTAAGTGACTGCCCTTCCGGATTCCAGGATTCTATGTATTTGACATCCTGCAGATAGCCAAAAAGTGCTTCTGATGACACCATGTGGGCGTCCATCTCATCGAAATCGCGCATCAGGCCGGGTGCCCATTGAAGGAAAACCTCAGGCGGATCCGCTTTTTCCTGCTCCAGCTCCCTGTATATGGTGTAAAATTTTAGCAGAAGACTGGTGTTATCCGGTATGCTCAGCTGGCTGATGCTGTTAATAAAATCTTCAACGCTCATCACCTCAGGAGCCCACATGGTCTGCTTTACTCCCTTTGAAAAATACTTCCTGAAGAACACGCCCGATCGCCGGTTTGGGGTAACCAGACATAAAGAACCGGTCTTCCCGGAATAATTCCTGTGGATGTGGTTGGCTATGGATTCAAGAAATGCCGGCATGGCCTTATGGTTTTGGTTTCGCAACAGACAGTTTTTCAGGGGTTCCGATATCTATCCAGCCTTCTGCGCTATGTTCAAAGTACCGTATGGTCTTTTCTGCTGCCAGTCTGAGGTAAACATCCTTAATGGAGAAAACACCCTGCTCTGTGATAAGATCAAGCAGGTCGGGCTCAATAATATGTATGCCGCTAAAAGCCAGACTGTCCAGCGGACGGGATGGATCTCCGTAGCATATCAGTTTTTTTCTTTGCTGTATGTTTTCCCAGCCGGCCAGCCTGTTGTTTTCCCAAAGAAAATACCGGCTTCCCTGTCTGTTGGTCACAGCCAGGGTCGCAATCGGTTTGAATTTGCGGTGATATTCCATCATGGCTGTAAGGTCTATGTCGGAGATAACATCTGCGTTCCATGCAAAAAACGGCCCTTCGCCTCTGAGCATTTCGCTGGCTTTCTTAAGCCCGCCTCCGGTATCCAGCAGCAGGTCTGATTCATCTGAGATATGAAGCTCCAGTCCGGGCCTGGTTTTTCCAGAACCGGCGCTTAGATTGGCAATAAAAGCCTTCATCTGCTCTGCATGGTGGTGAACATTGATGATTATCCGGCGCACCCCTCTATGGTATAATTTGTCTACCGCATGAACAAGCATTGGCCTGCCTGCCACTTCCAGCAAAGCCTTTGGGCAGGTGTCGGTAAGCGGCTTAAGCCGTGTGCCCAGTCCTGCCGCAAATACAAAAGCCTTCATGGTGTCTGCCCCCAGCTTTCCTCTTCTCGGTGAATGATTTCTACATGGACATGATGGGCTTCTGCTATCATCTTGGCGAGTTGCTCAGCGCAATATACCGATCGATGTCTTCCTCCTGTACAACCAAAGGAAACCATCAGGTTTCGGAAACCCCTGGCTTTGTATTGTTCTATGCTGGCGGACACCATTTGCATGGCCGAAACAAGGAATTCCATCACTGCCGGGTCCTGGCCCAATACCTGTATAACTTCCCTGTCTTTGCCGCTCAGATTTGCATATTCAGGCTGCCTTCCCGGATTGTTCAATGCCCTGCAATCGAACACGAAGCCTCCGCCATTGCCGCTGGGGTCGTCGGGCATTCCCTTGTGAAATGAAAAGCTTCGGATGCTGATGGTAAGTCCGTCCTTTGGCGGGGAAGGAATCCCCCGGGGGCTGGCAGCAACCACCTTCTCTATTATCGAGGAGAGATAGGGGATGTTTACCGGCAGATGCCCGTTTTCGGTAAGCCAGCGAAGGTTGTTCAGGGCATAGGGCATGCTTTGCAGGAAGAGGGGTTTTTTCTCCACACCACCCCTGAATCCATAGGTTGCCAATGCCTGCATAACGCGCATCAGCACAAAATCATAATAATAGCTTCTGAACACCAGTTCATCCAATGGATATATTTCGGAACACCGCTCAATGTAATAATCAAGCAATTCCTTTCTGGTCTCAAATGGGATATTGGCCTTGGCATCGAACAACAATGAGGCGATATCATACTGAAGAGGCCCCCTGCGTCCGCCCTGGTAATC
>CAZFOI010000032.1:0-10254 GCA_964520605.1 uncultured Bacteroidales bacterium | reverse complement strand
GTAGACGATCCGGCCATTGATCTGGGTGTGGTATGCGCCGTTTTGTCTTCAGGCGAAGACATTCCGATTGCAGCAAAGACCTGTTTTGCCGCAGAAGTAGGACTAACCGGTGAAGTAAGGCCGGTTACCCGGATTGAGCAACGCATTACCGAAGCGGCTCGTCTGGGATTTGAGGAGATCTTTGTTTCCCGTCACAACATGAAAGGTCTGGAAAAGAAGTCCTTTGGCATCAAAGTCCATTCCGTAACCCGCATAGATCAGGTGTTCAAACATCTGTTCGGGTAACAACGGCATCCCACCGGGCTATCTGCAGCATCAAACAAAAACACCTTCCCAAAATTTATGAACCCGGGTTCATGGGTTTCATGATTTAAGACCATAGTTTTGCCGTCAGTTTTAAAAGACGCAAACATCATGAAAAACAGGAGATTTGCTTTCATTCGGAGCGGAAATCAATCGGAATCCTTTTTACACTTGTTAAGAAAGCCGGGATATTATGCCCCGAGAATCTTTGTCTGGGTTTTTCTTCCAGCTTTTTCCCTGCCGCTTATCGCTCAGGAATCAGGCCTGCAAAACCGATGGTCTCTGGAAACAAGTCTCACCTTTGCGCCTGCAGCACAAATCTATATGCTGAAGGCTTCTTTTCAGCTCTCTGAAAAATCGGACTTGGGCTTTGGGCCGGCATTTCAAAACTGGAAGAACACAGACAAAGTGCCAATGGGACAGGCAAATGCAGCCACATTATTGCTTTCATACAGATACTTTTTCTGGAAGAATTTTCATGTTGAGCTGGAATTGTGGCCTGCCTATAATCATTTTCATTCTTATGTTGATGCCAAAACCTACAAAGGCTTTGAGTTGTGGGTAGAGTATAAGCTTGGGTATAAAGCCGGCATAACCAAACATTTATACGTCAACTTTCAGCCGGGAATCGCACATGGTGTATGGATGCAAAACAGATGGCCTGAATTCAGGGATGATTCTGCCCTGGAATTTATTAAAAAGTCCTTTATTTTTGTACCACAGATACTGTTAGGATATACATTTTAAGCAGCGGAACAAAACCAACTGCATTGTATTTAGCCATAGGTTTATGGCTGAGGCGAAGAAGAAAAATGTGAACAATGTTTGGGCTGGCAATCCATTTCGATTAGAGGAAAATTAGCGCGCCGCTTTGCTGAATTAAAAAACTTTATTAATTTTGCATCCTCAATTGCTCTTTTGCAGTTGTTACACTCCTCCTTAGCTCAGTTGGTTAGAGCATCTGACTGTTAATCAGAGGGTCCTAGGTTCAAGTCCTAGAGGAGGAGCAAGAGAATAGTAAGAGAAGGGTTATACTTTTAAAGTGTAGCCCTTTTTTGCTTTTATATATGTTTATCGAGAATACCGCAACATGCAATAATTGGGAAGAAAGATTTGTATATTTGTGTGAATCACAATATCATGACCACAAAAGAGATAATTATTTCCACACTAAAAAACAAAAAACCGGAACTCCTCGTTTTTGGGGTTTCGAAGTTAGGCTTATTTGGTTCATACGCTAAGAACGCACCATCTCACAAAAGTGATGTTGATATCCTAATAGATTTTGAGCCAGGAATGGAGACATTCGACAATTTCATGGCTGTTTATGACTTACTGGAAGATTATTTTGGTAATCTTAATATTGACCTGGTAACAAAAAATGGCTTGAGCCCATTTATTGGTCCAAAAATCCTTGAACAAGTAGAGTATGTCTAAAGATCCTAGAGAATATTTGAAACACATCCGGGATGAATGTTTGTTTCTTCGATCCAGGGTCGCGCCACAACTTTCATATTCCGAATTCCTTGATGATGAAACCCTAAAACGCGCCGTTGTGAGAAGCCTGGAAATAATTGGCGAAGCAACTAAAAAAATTCCTGTTGACTTCAAGGTTCGGCACAAGGCGATAAAGTGGAAAGAAATGGCCGGTATGAGAGACCGGCTAATCCACGATTATATGGGTGTTAATTACACCATTGTTTGGGACGTAATTACCAATAAAATACCCGATCTGCTTGATCAGATCATCCAAGTAATAAACCTGAACGACAAACCAATAAATTAGAAACCATTGCTGCCGTTTATTACGCCATCAAAACAAAACTGTATGGTAAAAAATTGTATTCTGTTTTTGCTGGTAGTATTTTCAGCTGTTTTTATGTCAGCGGGTATTTCAGAAAATCAGCCATCGACATTTACCGACCCAAGAGATGGACGAACTTACAAGATGGTCAAAATCGGCAGCCAGTATTGGATGGCCGAGAATTTGAATTATGCTTCCACCGGTTGGTGCTATGATGATATAACAGAAAATTGCAACATTTACGGCCGTTTGTACACTTGGGAACAAGCTATGGCAGGTCAGGCCAGCTCCAGTCTAAACCCTTCCGGAGTCCAGGGGATATGCCCTCCGGGTTGGCATTTACCCAGCGACAATGAGTGGTCTCAACTCACAGACTGGTTAGAAGCCAATGGTCATTCCTACTCCCAGGGAACAGCGTTAAAAGCAAGCTCAGCGCACTCACCGCCCTGGAACGGGACTGACAACTATGGGTTTTCCGCGCTCCCAGGCGGCTTCCGGGACTCCGATGGCTCGTTCGTCGTTTTGGGCATCTACGGCGGCTGGTGGTCGGCTTCTGAGTTCATCTTTACCGATGCCTGGTACCACGGATTAGGCAGTAGCCATGCCGGGATCTTCCGCCTCAGCAACGTTAAGGGCTGCGGCTTTAGCGTGCGGTGCATCAGGGATTAAAAAACATTGCTGCAAGAGGGTGATGCGACCATTTGGCTCTTCCTTGCGGTTGGTATTTATCTGATAAATTCTTTACCCTTACATTGGCCTGCTTCATGTTAGAGCAATTCCACATGGAATTTAATCTTCGCATTCAATGCTTTGAAAACCTTAATAATGGTCTCAAATCTTGCATCCGTAACACTGTTCTCAATTTTGGAAATCTGTGCTTTTTGAACTCCAATAAGCCGTCCTAATTCCTCCTGGGTCAGGTTTCTTTCCTTCCTAGCTTGCCGGATAGCCTCTCCAAGCAGGTCGAGTCGCAACTCATGCTCAAACTCTTCCCGCTTTTTGGATCCACGCGCTCCAATGTATTTGTCAGTCAATTCCTCAAGGCTTGTTGTTTTAAGCACCTTCTTTTTCATCGTCTACAAGTCTTTAATTTCGAAAAATCGAAGCCTGATGCGTTCTGCTCTTTTTATCTCAACTTTTGAAACCTTATTGCTCTTTTTAACTATACCATGGGTTGCCACCACAACAGTGTTTTTTTTTGTCTGTTTTTTCCCAAAATGCAAACAGCCTATAGAATTGCTTGTTGAATGCTGTTTTGAACTCCCAGATTTCTCCAGACAACTTTTTGAAAAGTTCTTTATTATTGACCACCCTTGCCTTGTAAATGTTATAGATAATTTTTTCTCTTGATTTTTCATCCAGGCCGTCAAGAAACACAATTACATCATCAAGAAATTCAACGTTAAATTTGGGTTCCATCAATAAATTATTTACAAACATACTTGTTTCTTTATAAGGAAACCAGTTTTGTGCTTTTATAATTCTATGAAAACGACAGTTCTTGGCGATTAAATTAATAAACTGCAAAATGCTAAGCCCGCTGTTTTCAACAAACGGTTCTCGCATACTTTTCATGTGAATCAACCGGGCTTCAATTAGCAGACAACACAACCTGCATTCCCCAATGCGAAATTTCTTTTTAGAAATTATTGCATCTGATAAAAATGTTTTACATTTGTGATATCATTTTAATATCATATTAATATAGCCATGGAAAAAGAAAAACGTTTGTCTCCGTTTATGGGGTACTTTGGTATCCTGGTAGCCATTGTCCTGCTGGTTGGCCCTATCTGGCTGGCCATCGCCACCTCAAATGCCTGGTGGCTTACCATCCTTGCTGTTGACCTGTTGTGTTGGGTAGGTCTTCAAATCGTAAATCCAAATGAATCATGCGTATTGGTTTTGTTTGGGCGATATTCAGGCACACTAAAAGAGAACGGGTTTTACTGGATAAACCCCTTCTACACACGAAAGCGTATATCCTTGCGTGCGCGCAACCTGAACAGTGAGCCAATCAAGGTCAATGACAATATTGGCAATCCAATTATGATTGGTATAGTATTGGTTTGGAAAGTAGAAAACACTTTTAAGGCAGCTTTTGAGGTAGACGACTACATCAGGTTTGTGGATATTCAGAGCGAAGCAGCTATCCGGAAGCTTGCCGGGGCCTATCCTTACGATAATTTTAATGATGGGCAGTCAGAAATTACGCTGCGTGCCGGTGGTGAGGAGGTTAACCAGCAGCTTGAAGACGAGTTGCGCGAACGCCTGGAGATTGCCGGCATTCACGTTATGGAGGCTCGTATTGCTTATCTGGCGTATGCTTCTGAGATTGCCGGTGCCATGCTTCGCCGCCAACAGGCATCAGCCATTGTAGCCGCCCGTCAGAAGATTGTAGAAGGTGCCGTAAGCATGGTCGAGATGGCATTAGAACAATTATCAGACAAACAAATAATTGAACTTGATGAAGAGAAAAAGGCTGCCATGGTAAGCAACCTGATGGTGGTGCTGTGTTCTGATAAAGATGCAAGTCCTGTTATCAATACAGGAACCCTGCATCAGTAAAAAATGACGTAATTATGTCGAAAAAGAAACCCTTTGTACTGCGGTTGTCTCCGCAAATGATGGAGTCTCTTGAAAAATGGGCGGCTGACGAATTCCGAAGTGTTAATGGTCAGATTGAATGGATTTTGGACCGCGCCTTAAAACAAGCCGGACGGGCTAAGCCGTCCGGCTCTTCAGGCAAGGAGTCCGGAACAAAAGAAGAAGGGTAACAAACATATTGCCATATGATAAAGGATCAGTTGGTACTATTATGCGTCGATCAGGATAAGGGATGGGTTCGCCGCAGAAGCGTTATAGGATACGCATTGCTTGCCGCTGCGTTTTGCGATCTGGCAATCAGCGGGCAGTTCTCACTGGAATCAGGGCGAATTGAGGCAGAAGATAGCAGCAGGGATGATGCTGTTCTTGCTGACCTGATGGCCAGTCTTATTAAAATGCAGGGGAAGCGTTATTCCTGGAGTTTAAGCGGTTTTACCATGCGGGTAAACCGACGCTATCGCCTGCAGATGCAGCACCTGGAAAGGGAACACCTGATAAGCAGCCGGCCTGTTGAGTGGCTGGGTATTTCCTGGGGCAAAAGGTACAGGGTTAATCGAATTGACCGTCTAAAGCCCCTGATAACTCAATTTGAGCGGGTGCTGATATACGGCAAAGAACCCTCGTTGGAAACGAGATTGCTTATTGAGATTTTGGGCACCATGGACCTGCTTGGGGTGATCTTTTGCGACAAAGAATTACACAGCAGGGCAAAAAAGAGATTCTATGAGATTTACTCCCGGGAATATTCCCAGCATCACACCACATTAATGGCCATTCGAAAAGAGTTCAGAAAAGCCCTTAGAAACAGCAACATCCTGTTAACGAAATAGTTTACAGCAGCCTTCTGTAGCGTATCAAAACAAACCCGGCGAGCAAAACCAGGCTAAGATAAACCGACCAGTTTTTCAGGGGAATAATGGCCGGGCCTGGATTATAGTATAGTCTGGCGGCTGTGGTTTCATCCACCCCTTCAATTAGTACTACTGAGCCTTCTAGTGGACCATCATAACCCAAGGAAAAGAAATATACATCCTGACCGGCATTCTCTGTTGCACGGAAAGCCCATTCATATTCACTGTAGGCCCCTAGGGGTATCGATATTGAATGGTCAAATGTAGCCCCAAAAAACTCCCCGGCCTGAAATAATTCCGGCTGGGTGCTTAATTGCCTGCTTGTTGGGGAAAGGTCGGGCAAATGGGGAGAATCATACAGGACAAACGCATTGGCAGGATCTGTGAAGATTTTTTTCCAGGTACTTCCATACGAGCCTTTGGAATAATACAAATTTATCGCCTCACTAAAAGGGCCAGAGTATGAAGAGGGTACAGCAGCCTGTATCCTAAGCCGGATGGGTTCTGTTCCGTTTAAAATCGTGGCCTGACCCTCAGCTGCTTTCCAGGTAGCAGTGGTTTCATTGCCATCGTCGTAACGCCAGCGATATCCGGTCTGATTCGTTTTGGCCGAAACCTCAGCAATGGAAAATATTGTTAACAAGAGAATTACCAAGGTTTTATTCATACACGCGGCTTGTTGTGTTTTTAATTCTTCGCTGATTTCTTTCCTTTGTAAATGTATAAAAAAACCCGAAAGAACAGCCACAGCAGGGCCATGCCCGGGAAAAATAACGGGAACCGTGCAAAGAAACTTGTTTTGTTGTTTGGGCGAATCGTCCCGATAAGGAGTTCGGGGCTGTCAGACCGGCTCATGGTTTGCACCACGCCCAGGCGGGACACTATGCCGGATATCCCCCTGTTGCTGTTGATAATCATGTCCTTGTTGTACTCCAGGGCACGCAAACGGGCAATATAGAAATGCTGTGCAATATTTTGGGTGTTTTCCAGCCAGGCATCATTGCTGATATTAACAAGAAATGCAGGTGGTTCACCCTTCATCCGGGAGTAGTCAGGGAGCAAAGATTCGTTGCAAATCAAAATCCTGGCATTTCCAATATGGGCGGGTAGATAATTCTTGCCCTTTCCCCTAAGGACATGATCAAACCCGCCCTGCGTCAGCATGGGAATGGCCGTGCGGGAACGCGATCGGATCAGCGGTTCTTCAAAAAAGCTGAGCAATGTGGTTTTGTCATAGCGGCCAGACGCAGAGCCGTCGGCATTAATCAGATAGGCCGAATTGTATACCTTGTCGCCTTCTGCTATCGTCTGGTAACCAATGATGTTTTGTGTTGATGCGTTGCTATGGCTTAAAATTCCGGCCAGGGCAAGAAGGACGTCGTCGTCGTCCTGATAAGTCCAGGGAAGGGCTGTTTCGGACCAGACCAGCAATGATGGCTTGAACCTGCGCGATTCATCCACCAGTTTCAGCATGGTATGAATTATCCGGTCTCCCATGTCCGTCCACCGCGTTTCAGCATGAACATTCTCACAGATAAGCCCAACGGTTTGCGGGCGTCCGCTGTCTTTGATATTGCCCTGATGTATCCTTGCAGCACCAAACAGCATATTAATAAGAAAAATGGCAAGGGCAGCCAGGAGCAAACCTTTGTTTTTCCTAATAACTGCTTCGGCAATCAGGTAATTTACCAGGGAAATAAGCAAACCAATACCCAAAGCACCGCTTATCGGGGCCAGCTGAATCATGTATTTATTGGTTGATGTGGCGCAGGCCAGATAAAACTTGTCCCAGACCATGCCCGGCAACAGGTGGATATGCAACCATTCAAACAGAAAAAAAAGGGCTGAAAAAGTCAGGGCGTTGATCCACCACAATTCCCGGGTTTTATTCCTGATCAGGCTGAGCAGGAAAAAAGGCGCAGCAAACCAAACAGCCATATACAACGCCATGACCATAACACCGGCATATCCGGCCACAAGACCTGATCCGGCATATCTGACCAAAACCGGGGGCATCCACATGAGTTGTACAAGTCCCGACAAAAAGCCGGCAACCATGCCATGAGCAAAAGCCTGTCCCGGCTTTTTCCCATAGATGGCGACCAACAGGGGAGCCAGCCCAATCCAAACCAGCCAGGCGTTGAGCTGGGTTGCTAATACTCCAATCAATAAACCGCTGATCACGGCCAGAGAAAGAGATGCCTTGTTCATGTCAGGGTTCTCTGCCAGCTTCATCTCTCACAGCCTTAAACTCCGAGCCCTCTTTCCAGCCTGGGAACCGGCTGCTGTTTGCGAGCTTCCAACCTATGAAAAAAGCCAGTCTGGCATCTTCAACAATGCCCTCCAGATCCCAGGTGTCCGGTTCAAACCTGTCTGTGGGTTTGTGATAATTGTTTTCCAACCATAAGCGCTCCTGCTCGGCCGTCCAGTCAGCTCCATGTGTGCGGTGGTGGGTGTTTCCTCTTGCAAACAACGCCGGAACCCCTGCTTTGGCAAAAGGAAAATGGTCTGCCCTGTAATACATGCCTGTCTGCGGATTGGGATCGGGAACCACATAACGATCCTGCATGGAGGCCGCTTCATACACAAGGTCGTCCAGCTCCGATTGCCCATAGCCGGTAATCATTACGTCTTTCATGCGCCCCAGTGGCAGCATCAGATCGTTGTTCAGATTGGCTACTGTTTTATGAAGGGGAAATGCAGGATTTTTAACATAATAATGCGCCCCAAGCAGGCCCTGCTCTTCTGCTGTTGGAGCCATAAACAATACTGACCTGCGAGGCCGCTGTTCGAGACTGGAAAAGGCCCTGGCTATCTCCAGCATCCAGGCAAGAGAAGTGCCATTGTCAACCGCTCCATTGTAAATAGAGTCTCCATTAAGGGTTGGCCCGATTCCCAGGTGGTCCCAGTGCGCAGAATAAACAATCACCTCGTCTGCCAGATCGGTACCCGGGAAAAGTCCCAAAACATTATGCGACACATTATAGCGGAAACTTTTGTGCATGCTGAACCCCTGAAGCCTGATATCCAGGTGCATCGGCCGGAATCCTCTTTGTGAAGCCTGCTGCTTCAGCTCCATGAAGTCCAGTCTGGCAGAACCAAACAATCTGATGGCTGCCTCTGTAGTGAGCCAGCCTTCTATTTTCGAGCGGTCTGCATATCCCTGCTCATCCTGCAGGTACATTTTCGGGATTTGTGCCCCATTGGTAACCACGCTCCAGGGATAGCCTGCGCCGGGAGTGTCGTGTACTATGAGTATCCCAAGAGCACCCTGTCTGGCGGCCTCCTCATATTTGTAGGTCCATCGGCCGTAGTAGGTCATGGCATTCCCTTTAAACAAATCGGCATCACCTGTAGCAAAGCCCGGGTCGTTTACAATGACAACCACAACCTTATCAGAAACATCCAACCCCTGGTAATCGTTCCATCCATATTCGGGGGCCACAATGCCGTAGCCTGCAAACACAAGTTGGGCGTCCTCAATTACCGAAACGTCTTCAACCCTTGGAGAGAAACAGACGAAATCCCTGACATAGTCCAGGTGTATAATGCCGGAAGGAGTTGCATACCGGCTATGCATATCAGGCTTAACCTCCACAGACATCAGGGGCACCTCCTGGAAATAGCTGCCATGCCAGGCTGGCTCCAACCCAAGTTTAACAAAAGTACCTTTAAGGTACTCAATGGTCAGCTCTTCCCCTTGGGTAAAAGGCATCCGCCCCATAAAATCATCAGAGGCCAATACCTTGATGTATTCGGCCATATTGTCTGCCTGAATCTCCGAAGCGGCCTTGTGGAAGTCCCGATTTGTTGTTGCCACGCATCCCACAAGCGCAGCAAGGAATATCAGCCATGCTGTTTTCATTATGCTACCATTTAACCGGTGTTGAATCATTTCCCGAAGATAGGGAAATAACCAGGAAATGGCAACGGGGGCGGGTATGCCAGCAATCAGATTTCCGCTGAGATCTTGAAAATCTTGCGCAGGCCTTCTGAAAACTCTTTTGTGGCAATCCAATCCTGGAAGTTCAGGTCGTGGTTGTGGTTATCAAAAACAAAAGTGTTGAGGTTGGTTTTGTTGCTGGTTTTAAACCGGACTTCAAGATCATAAACGCTTTCGGCGGGAACGTTCGCATCGTCCTTGCCATGAAAAACGTATATCGGAACATCTACCCTTAGCAACCTTGTTTTATTTGGTTCCAGGGCAAAATGCTCCCTGAACCAGTCTATGGTTACCCTTACATAATTATTCCAAATCCATTGCCCGTCATTTTCAGAGATTTTTGTCATTAGAAAGTCCTGAAATGGCCCCCGCATCTTTCTTATGTCTTGTATATCAATAACGTTATCCTTTACCACATCTATGGCATCAAACGGTTGGTTTTGAAACAAATACCCTCTGTAGGCCACAATCGTCGGATCGTCGGATTCGTATTCATCCCGATCAACCATCTTGTCCCCGTTTTTGTCGAAAATGGAATTTACCATTATCATAACACCCTCACCCGTGTTTTGCCACTTGATTATATCGAACATGTTTTCGTGTGAATATCCGTGCAGGAACAAGGCGTCAATTTCCACGTTTTTTCGTTCTGCCACGATTGAGGCAATAATTGTTCCTTCGCTTATGCCATAAAGAATGATTTTGCAATGTTTAAATCGATCGTCGTTTCTTAAATCCCTCACCATTGT
>CAZFOI010000031.1:0-10395 GCA_964520605.1 uncultured Bacteroidales bacterium | reverse complement strand
CGTCCATTATCAATCGTATTTGAATATATTGATCTTTGTAGGTCTCCCCCAGACAATAAAACATCAGCATCCAGTACTGGTAATCCAAAATTAACCACTTGAATCTCAAGAGAGGCCATATCATCTGCTTCCCCAAACCATTCGGTTGCAATAGCAATAAACCTTGATCCATCCCAAAAAAAAGTTACCAATACTTCTTGGTTTGTCCTTCCCTGAACGAAGTCAATCTGACCGTTTGGCCATACCAGGTAGCTTTCATCATAATGGGTGTCTCCATCACCGAAAACAATATTGGTATGCGAAGTATTCCCTTTCTTAATAAGAAGTGAGAACCTGAATACGCCATATGTGGGAATGAGTTTTATCCACTGATTGTTCCGGGAAGTTGTAAGGCGTTGGAAATTTGCGCTTGAACAAGATACTTCAAAAAGTGAATTATTTTGGGCGGTTATAACTGGCATTGGTTCAAAAACTGTTGCTTTTAAAGCAAGGGTGCCAAAAACACGCCTAATGCCGTTTGCAAGTATGTATTCAAGGTTATACTTCGTCATGTGGGCAATCATTAAAAAATTCAACAACCAATGTATTTCCTAGTTCATCAACCAGGCTTTCATGCTCAGGCATGATGGTGTTCATATAAACTATGTATTCTTGTGTGAATACGTTTTCCTGGATGGGCAGTTGGCGTATGAGCAGCTGCATGGCAATATGTGGGTATTCACTGAGCAGGGATTTGGGAACGATCATTCGCATGGAGAATTGCGGATGTGTCCATTGGTCCAGCCACAGTTCATGAGGGGTTTTCTCTCTGGATGTCCATACTTTCTTATACTGCTTATTTTGAAGGTCTGCCTCCCAGGTGAAGGATAGAATATGGTAAAAGGTATCTATGGCCGGTGGTTTATCTTCTATGAGCTCAAGCTGAATCATGTAATCAGGAAGCCATCCGGGTTCTATTGACAGTCCGCTATTAAATATGTCATTATACAGGCCACCTCGAACGGGCCCTTCGGTTTGATGGGAATTGGTATTATAAAGGATTGTTTTCATTGTAAGTGATGTTGTTGCGGGCTTTTACTGTCTTAAAAACGTCTTACGGGTCTAACCAAGAACCAGTTGGGTTTAGGAAAGCTATGCGCTGAATTGGGATTGTCAGTTTTTACTGCGCTGCCATTCGAGCCGGATTGACCAGAACTCCAATAGTTTACCGTGCTTAATTGAAATCCTTGGGGCAATGGATTGTTCGCTGGTCTTCCCCATACGGCAACTCCTGAAGGGGGATAATCACCGAATATTCCGGTAAACTCAAATCCTGCCCATAGGAACCAATCAGAGAAACCGTTGAGTGTATAATCGTCGCAATATCGGGCAGCGCAATTTGATTCGCTACATTCAGCCACGATGTTTGCCGTATTCTGTTTGCCGAATCCCCAGTTGTTCCAGGCAGCTGATATTTGTATGCCAGTACAGCCCCAGTAGTAGTACTGGTCGGCGGATTGTGGTGCCATTTCCATGTACTGCCAACCATCGCTAACAGTGTTTTTCTTTGCAATAATCAATCCTCCGGCAGGACCAATATCTCCAACATTGAAGCCTGCGCTCATGCATTCCTTCCAGATGCCGGAAACTCGGACTTTTGGTATGGTGCTATTAACCCAGGATCCATTTACCCTTGTCCAGGCCTTTTTCACTTCTTTCCATTGCCCACCAACTCTTATATGTGTTGCTTTAGGTGCCATAGCTTATTCGTATTGAAAATAAACATCCCCATCTGATCCTCCGGAAGGATTTGCTGTTCCGTATGTTATGCCCAGGTTTGTTTTTGCGGTTGCTTTGTTTGCAAACGTATTGTCGCACTGTCTTGCATTTGACAATCTGGCATCATCGCCTCTACAGTATTGGTATTGTGTGTTTCCGAAACTGCCTGTTGTCAAAACTCCATTATTGCCTGTTATTACTGGCACAAATGACTCTGAACCTATGGCCCCTGTATTTGATATGTTTCCATGGCTATGCGCAAAGTCTGTAATGTTTGCTTTTGTGTGCGTGTGGGAAATGGCAGCGTAAAGTGTATCAAAGTACGTCTTCAGGGTTGCTTTGATGTTTGCCCAGGAAAGCTTCTTCAGTGCATTGGATGCTGCTGAATCAATCAGCGGCATGGTGTCTGCATCTGCGGGAGTTGCTTTTGAGGCTACGCCATGAATGGCTGCCCCTACATTTGCTGCGCTTGTAACATCGGCGCTGGCGGCAATACCGGCAAGCTTGGTTTTCTCCCCAGATGTGTAGTCTGATTCTGAAAGCCCTTTCCCAGAAACCTTATCCACTTTATTATCCAGGGCAGATTGTTGTGCTGTTGAAACCGGTTTGCTGGCATCCGCTGTGTTATCAACATTTGAAAGTCCAACATCTGATTTCACAAGTGACACTGCCCCTGTTTTCCCGGCCACCGAAGTAACGGCATTCTCCTGGGCACCTGGGGCAATGCCAGCAAGTTTGTTTTTCTCCTGGGTGGTATAGTCTTCGGTTGAAAGTCCTTTCCCGGAAACCTTTTCTACTTTGTTTTCGATGGCCTGGCCATGTTCGGAAAACCTTTGGTTTGCTTTGCCAAAGGCTTCATACAGGGTGTCTGCATTGGGGTCGTTGGGCTGTTGGCCTGTGTTTACTACGTTATCCATTGGAAGCTTTTATTGAGTTGTTACTTGCTTTTATAAATCCGCTAGATGCCAGTATGGCAATGGTTGTTGCGCCTTTGCCAAATTGGGCACGAAGTTTCACTTCAGAGTACTGGCCCTGAAGCTTAATGATGGGTTCGTATGAAGCTTTGATTTCTGCCATTATATCACTGGTCTTAGGTCGAGTTCTCCGATGGCTGAAACAGAAACTTTGTTGTCGTTATCCCAAAGGGTAAGCTGGTGATAATACTTCATTGGCAGCAGCGGGGCGGTGTCTGCCGGGGCAAGGGTAACGATCACTTCTTTCTCTGAAAACTGAATTTTGGGGCTTGCGCCTTCGCTTGACTTCTCCAGGATCACGGGGCTGGAATCTGTTTCGGCCAATGCCCACCTTGCTTTAAAGCCAATGAGGTTATCAACATCTTCGACAAAGAATGAAATCTGTTTGTCATTGCCTTTCCAGTGCCGAAAGTCTTGAGCTATTTTTCCCATGATTAAGAGGTTACAGATGTGTTAAGCGAGTTTGATTGAACGGTGTACTTCCCATATACCAGATAGTTTGCCATGGAGTAAAACCCGGGATGAAGGTGTAGGCTATGCCCTATTTGCAGCCTGGGTGTATTGGCATTGATTTGGGCTGTTACTTGAAAGAACCTTTCATCAATGGTTCCAGATCGAATCACTGATGTTGAATTGGCATTGTACTCCAGATATGTGCCATCACAGTAAGTTATTTTGGCAGGGCTTATCCTTACTGTTTTTCCTATAGTATTATCCACCAGGACAGTAACATCAATTATCAACGTAGCTGATAATTGATGATGCACAAAAGAGGCAAAGAGGCTTATGAATTGCCGATGGTTTGCATGAAGCAGCAGCTTAACCCTGAAGTTGTATGCTCCGGGGTTTGTGAGGCTTATATGGTTGGCCAGGTTGATATGTCTTGGGATGTCATGCCTTATAAACCTGTTTGGGTCAAAAGTCAGGTTGTCTTCAAAATAGTAATAGGGGTTATAGAACGAGTCCAGGATTTCTTGCAGCTGATGAACCTTGGTTATGGAAAGTGTTGGGATATGCTCTTCAGTCAGCTGTTTGAATGTAGGCGTTCCGTTTTGATTTTCCGGTGCAGCGAATACTGTTTTTTGTGTTTGGGATTTCAGAACGGCTGCAAGCTGTTTGATGGCAGCGGTTGGCTGTTGGGTAACATTGAAAATGTCCGGCAATGAAACGGATATTTGATCGATGTAGTCGGCTTGATCTTTAAAGACAATGTTGCCAAGGGTTTTTGCCTTTACCTCTCCTTGATCCAGAAACAGCCCATGGAGTTGTCCGCTGCCCATTTGTGCAATGGATTCCAGCAGCAGTCTGCCTTTGATCAATATGTTGTTAAGGACTTGCATTATTTCTTGATTACCAGTCTGTATTGTGCACTTGATGGTGCTATGGCAAAGGAGAGGCTTACCTGGTTGTTGTTTAGGCGCAAGATGTCTGTCAATACTGTTTCCCCGGTTGTTTTCTGGTAGAGTTCGGCAACTACATCTAATGATCCCAGGTTATGTGTTATGGTGAATGTTGTTGCGGAGTTGTTGCCAATATCTACGGCATGGCCACCTGTGGCTGCATCGAAAAAGGTTTTCAGCTTCAGAGGGGTTACAAACTTTAAATCGTTCACGCCGGCATTAACTTCTGTGTGTGTTGCAATGGCTGCAAGGCCGGTGCGGGTTTCTGTTGCTGTTCTTGCAGCAAGGGAAGCTGGTGTAACGAAGCGGTCCTGGGCTGTGCCGGTTTGTGTCTCTGCATCTGTTGAGCGCATGGCTGCCAGCGATGCCGGGGTAACTGCTTTGTGGGTGTCTGATCCGGCTTGTGTTTCTGCGGCTGTTGCCAGGGTTACCAGGCCCAGGATTGTTGTTGTGGCCTGATCTCTGTTGCTTTCAAGGAATATCCAATGGTTGGGATCTGTTCTTGAGGCGTTGTCGGTGTTTGCAATGATCACATCGCCGGTGTTCAGCCTTATGTTTTGCACTGTTCCATTTGCCACGACATGCCAATAGTCGGATTTCTTTGCATTTGCTGGAAATTGCGATTCTATGCCGGGGTTCAAGCTTCCTTGAAGCGTTCCGATGGAAGCTATTTTTGCATCTACGTATGCTTTGATTGCCTTTGTGGATGCCAGGGAGTTATGTGCCGATGGGATGGCTGTTGGCACTTCGCTAAGTACAGACACAGCAGCAGGGGAACCGGGCACCGATTCCACGTTGCCGATAACGGTCATTACCGGCATGTCTTGGATCTTGGCAAATGAAATGTTCTTATCTTTTACTTTGATCGTTGTTACGGCTGCATCCTTCAAATGCGAGGTGTCTGTTCCCTGGGCTTTGAGCATTACCTTTCCGGAATTGTTTGAGGGGTCTATGGTAATGGTTATGTTGTCTACATCAACATCAAGGGTATGGACTTGGCCATTTATGGTTTTTGAAATTCCCTTTCCGTCAATGATGTTTGACAGAAGCAGGGAGGGGTCATTCAGGGTAATCCATGTAGAGGCGTTATGGTATTTTAAAAAACCATCATGGTACACCATTTGCCCGGCTGCCGGGGAAGTGGGCAGGGATGTTACAACATGGATTACCACATTGATGATTTGGCTCTTGCCCAGGTCTATGTTGTTTAACGCTTTCATTGTGGTCGTTTAGTTAAAGATGGCAAAACCGGAAAAGGGTTCCCGAAACACAATCCGGGTATGAGAGTTGTCTATGTGGGTAATGTCTGTCAGGCAAAGTTCCCCGCCTATATCCCTAATTTGCACTGCCGGCTGCTTGCCCAGGGAGTGTTGAATGACTATTTCGGTGGAGTGGTTTATGGCGTAAACCAAATGTTTGTCGGCTGCATCATCCAGGATCCAATGCCCTGTCAGGGGGTGTGCCCTGAGTACCTTCCCAAAATCTTCTTCCTGGGCAGGGGCATGGTCCTGTGGGTTGATTACAACATGTCTGCGCTGATGTTCGTTTTGCGCTGTTGATCCTCCCCCGATTTTGATAATGACTTCGTTCCCGGTATCGTCCAGGCCTTTTCCGTACAGGATGCCATCGGCAATGTTCCATGAAAATTCATCGAATTTCAGCATGGTTGGTTTTGGGGCCATGCCTTTGCTGCGAGAAAGTTTTATTGTAACGCCTGTCATTTGGGAATGAATATTTCTGGGGAATCTACATTGTTGAAAACGAATTGCATGGTCACTGAGAATATGTCGGTAGAGTGGTGTATGAATTTGAAGGAGTTTGAGCTTGGAACGATCTGCAGCGGCATATTGTCTTTATTCACCAGATAGGCGATCCGTGATGATAGCAGGGAGGGCAGCCAGGAAAGGGCATCTTTCTTTCTAAGCGGCCCGGTGTTGATAGAGAATGGTGCCTCTATGTCAGTGGAGGCAACAAAGACTTCGTTTTGGGCAGCCAGAGGGTTTGTAGTGAAATGGATCAAGTCCATTGATACGGACATTTCGCTGGTCAGTCTTCCGCTAGGGCAGAGGGTTTCAAATGCTCCGCAAGCATTTAGAAACATGATTGAGGTATTCAGGCTTGGGTCAAGGTCTAATACATAGTGATACAATGGCGAAACGTGGTCGTCTGCATGAAAAAGCTGTACGCTGTAGCCTATGGGTTTGTTGTCGGGGTCAATCTGCATTTGCGCCTGAACAAGGCTCTTGTACGAGGCCTTAATGACATGCACTTCTCCCATTATGGCCGTGAAGGTGTTTGTTATGGTGTTGGTGCTGCCATTGGCAAGCATCACATTGGTTGATATGGTAATGGTTTGGCCATCCAAATATTGAGAATGGGTCAAAAAGTGAATGCGCTCGGGCTGTTCGTTATAGCGTATTCTGGCATGCCGCTTCATTGTAAGGGTGTCTTTGTTTGCAATCAGGCGTTCATGGAAGCTTGGCGCATTGGCAGCATGGGTCATTACTGAATCAATGGGCGGCAGCTTATATCCTTTTATGGCAAAGAGAGAGGCTTCTGTTGTGCTGCCATTGGAGTCGGAAAACACCACGTTAAACTGTTTTGAGAGTCTTGACTCATTGGCCGTATCTTCCGATACCAAAGGGCCAATTTCAGAAAAGGATTTTAGTGTAGGGGTTATGTGGGTGTCGATGTACTCTGAAAGTTCGAACATGGCAGTACCCTTGCTGTTTGCGAAGGAAAAGTCCTGGCCTACCTGTTGGCCCATGCAGGATATGGTTGCCATGATCTGCGTTCCTGGCTCGGGGTGTGTTAGGATAAACCAGGCTGGCCTACCGGAAACAACAATCTGTGGTGGTCTTTGAATGAGGGCAATCATGGGGTAATATTTCTGTAAAACTAAATCGGGGTGTAGCTGTAAAAAAGGACAGATTATTTGATGTTTGTTTGCTGTTCGATTTGATCCACCTTTTGTTTCAGTCGCATCAGGTCGCTATAAACCCAAACGCCCCGGACTCCATGGCTGAGCAGTTCGCTAGAAACAGCCACAAGGCTGTTTATGGACACGTTTAAGGATTGCAGCACTTGATCATTCACTTGGTTTGTTGCGGCCGTTATGGCTCCCTGGTTGCCTTCTGAGGGCATCCTTCCTTTATAGAATTGTGGCACCCTTGCTTGCATGATGCCTTGCATGATGTGGGGGTAATTCAGCATGATATTTTTTGTTGTTGGGGAATCAATTATTATTTCTTCTCCCCTTTCTGCTACAAGTGAAGGCCGGGTATACAGGCCGGTTCTGGCCATGCCTGCAAGGGATGCCATATACAATCTATTGTCGTCCATGCCTCGAACAGGATAACGACCTTTGTAAAACTGTGGAATTGGCTGCGCTGCTATCACTCCGGTTTGCATCAGTCCCAGGACAGATGCCAGTGTAGCGGTTACCGGATTGGGCAATGCCCGGGTAATTGCCAGGGCGGTATTGATAACAGATTGGATGATGTCGGCACGTTTTTGCCGGATAAATGTTTCTTTCTTGATCTCTGCTTCTTTCTTGCGATACTTTTCGCTGATGGCGTTTTTTTCTTCTTCTGTTAGCTTTTCGTTTGCGAGTTCTCTGTTTCTCTGCATGTCAAGGTCTGAAAGTCTGCGGTCTTGCTCGGCATAGGCATATGCATTAAACAGCTGAAAGCCATGTCCCAGGGCAGCATCCAGTATTTGCCTTTCAGCATCTCTTACTGCTTGTTGCAGCTCGAGTTGCCTTTGGGCTTCCCACTCCATTCGTTCAATCTTGGCCATGTGGTCTTTTTCTTCTTCAATTCTGCGCTGATCTCGAAGTTCTTGCTGTCTGCGTTCATATTCATCAGATGCTTTGCCCCACTCGGCCAGGAATTGTTCATTATAGGCTTTCATCTCTTCCATCTCGCTCAGCGGTGCGCCTTCCAGGTTGTCAAGGAAAGCGATTACATCCCCACCTGCGGCCACGATGCCATCGATGACTGTTTTCTGGGCTTCAAGGTTTTTTATTACTGCATTTACGGCCATTGCCTCCCGGTAGCTGCCTACGGCAGCGAAGTGTTGCAGGCGGGCTTGTGCCTGGCTAATGGCAGAGGTAAGCTCCTGATAGGCGTTTGTGGCCTTGTCTACGGTCTCCTTACCTTCTTCCATAGCGCTGTTCAGCTGTAGTTGTGTTTGGCGAATGAGGTCTTTCAGGCGCAGGTATTCCTCGCTGCCAATTTTGGCGTGTTTCAGGGCAAGGTTGTACAGGTTAAGTTTTTCTTCAAGGGCAGAAAGGCTGTCTCCCAGAATGGCATTGGCCTGGGCTTCGGCAGTAAGGATGTGGTGAAGCTCTGCCTGTGTTCCGGTTATTTGGGCAATGCTGTTGTTTGTTTCTGTGATTGACTCGTTGAATTCTTGGGCAGCTTTCTTACCATTTTGCATTGCCTTTTCACCGAGTATTTCAATGGTTGTTTTACCAGAAATGATTGACTTAAAAGATGCGCCCAGGGTTTGCATCATGGTAACTTTTGATGCATTTTCTTGTGCCAGGGTTTTATTTAGTGTTGCTTGCTCGAGGTCAATTTCCAGGGAACGAAGTTTTTCCTGATTTAAGTCAAACAGATCCTTCTTCCCTTGGGCGGTCATTCTGTTGAGGTGCTTCATGTTCTCCTGTACGTCTTTGGCCGCAAGTGCGGCTTTTTTATTGATTCTGGCATTTTCATCCATTAGTTGAATATGCCTTACTTGGGTTTTGACCGACTCTTTATTGTACTTATCCCAAAGGCTGATTGCCCCAATGATGGCCATTATTGCTGCCAGTAGTGCAAACCCTGGGAACTGACTTACCACAACATTAAAAACCCTTTGTGCTGCTGTTGCTGCTTTTGTGGCAATAGATCCTTTCACTCTCCAACCACTAAGGGCGGCTTCTGATATTATTTGTTTTTGAGTTAAAAGGGCTGTCTTTATTTTGAGTCCAATCCCCTGTTTCATGGCAATGTTATAAACCAGTTGGGATAGCTTGGCCTTTACCAGTTCAAAGTTGTATGCCAGGATTAGGCCAATGCCAATGAGCAGTATCTTGCGGTACTTGTCCCAATTCTCTATTACCTCTTTCAGGGCTTTCAGAAAGTATGAGAATGAGTTTGTGGAGAATGTCAAAGCAGGGGCAAACTTCTCTCCCAATTCTATGCGAAGCAGCTGTGCTCTGTTTTTTGCCTGGGCCAGTTTTGCGGCATTGTTATCTGAGTTTATGGCCGCCTGTTCTGTTGCTACGGATGAGCCTGTTACTGCTTCGGTGTATTTGTCAATGTCCTTGCGCCCTTCTATAAGTGCTTGTACCATGTTTACGGCACGAAGCCCAAACATCTGTGTAATTTCTGCGGTATCGTATTGCCGGGCTGCGAGGTTTTCCAGGGACTTGCTCCATCCTACGATTGTGGGGTTTAGATCATCGTCTAAGGTTTGCAGGCGAAGGAACACATTCCTTAAGGCTGTGCCGGCATCTGCCGGCTGCGAAAACTTGGGTGCAACGCCTTCGATGGTTCCCACGAGTTCTTCAATGGAGAGGTTTGCGCTTCTGGCACCGGTACCGGATTTCTCAATCACCTGGTTTAGGTAGGCTACGTTTGCTGCGCCTACTTTTGAGCCTGCGCCCAGGATGTTGATGATCTTGTTGGACTGATCTGCTGACTCATTGAATTGGTTCATTACGGTGGTAAGGGCTGTTGCTGCATCGGATAGATCAATCTTTGCTGCTTTTGAAAGCACCATTGCCGATTCTGTTACTTCTGCCAGGGCTTCCCTGTTCGCCAGTAGTTCGGGCCGTTTACTGCCGACCATGGTATAGGCATCCACGATCTCTTTGGCAGAGTTTGAAAAGCGAATGCCCAATTCAGAAACGGCAATGGATGATGCTTTTGCACGTTCTTCCAGCCAAACGAGCTGATCACCGCTAAGACCGGTAAGGGCAGAAAGGTTTGAAACGGATTCTTCGAAGTTGTTAAATACTTCTACTGTTTTTCGCATTCCCATGATGGTCCCTGCCACCATTGCTACGGTTGACCCTATAAGCCCAAAGTATTTATTGAACCCATTTGCTGCTTTGGCACCCAGGCTCATTTGTTGGTTCAGGCCGCTCATCTGACCACGAACAAGGGTTATTTCTGCCCTTATCTTGCGAAGCTGTTCGCTTTTTTGGGCAAAGGCAAGTTGCCCTTCTTTTTTTGTTCTGTTGGTGTTTCTAAGCTGTTCTGTTATGACCT
>CAZFOI010000030.1:0-10416 GCA_964520605.1 uncultured Bacteroidales bacterium | reverse complement strand
ATCCTGTACCCATCATGTTGCATGTGATGATATAGGCCGGGTTAAGATTCCCAGGTGGATAAACCAATATACCGAGAAAAAACTGCATTATGAGGTGGTTGCCGGTCTGAGTGACCTGCCTGATGATATCGCAAGCTTTTCTCTGCTGATTCAGTGTGGTGGATGTATGATAACCAGAAGACAGGTCATTAACCGTCTCAAGCCGGCAATCCGGGCAGGCGTGCCGGTTACAAACTACGGAATGGCCATAGCCTGGGTCCATGGAATCTATAAAAGGGCTGTTGCCCCATTCGTTCAATTAACGGAAGATGATGACTATTTATAAAAACATTCTGGAAAAAAGCGAGCTTACCCATTCAGATCTGGTAAGCCTGCTGTCTTCAGATGAAGATGGCCGCAAGGCAATTTTTGAGAAAGCAGCGGAAATTAAGGCCCGTTATGTAGGCAAAAAAGTATATTACAGGGGATTGATAGAGTTCTCAAATCTATGCGGAAAAAATTGTCTGTATTGTGGCATTCGGGCCGGGAACACCAGGGCGAACCGATATGAAGTTACCGAACAGGAAGTTTTGGATGCGGCCAGATACGCCTGGGAGAACCGTTTTGGCAGCATTGTGATTCAGGCAGGAGAGCGCTCCGGAAAGCAATTTACCGAACGTATTGAGCGCATCATACACGCTGTTGCAAAAATGAGTCGGGGTGAGCTTGGCATTACACTTTCGCTTGGAGAACAATCCGAAGAAACATACAGGCGATGGTTTGCAGCTGGTGCGCACCGTTACCTGCTACGCATAGAAGTATCCAACCCCTCCCTTTATCCGAAATACCATCCTTCAGATAAAATTCATGATTACCAGGCCAGGCTCGAATGTCTTCATCTGCTTAGAAAATGCGGATACCAGGTTGGTTCCGGAGTTATGATTGGCCTTCCGTTTCAAACCCTCGAGGATCTGGCAGACGATCTGTTGTTTTTCAGGAAGCATGACATTGACATGGTGGGCATGGGTCCATATATTGAGCATGAAGATACGCCCCTGTATCAATACCGCGATCAATTGCTTCCAAAAATCGAGAGATTCGATTTAAGCCTGAAAATGGTTGCACTGCTGCGCATTCTGATGAAAGACATCAATATTGCCGCCACAACAGCCATGCAGGCAATTGATCCCCTGGGAAGGGAAAAAGCCATCAAAGTCGGGGCCAATATTATAATGCCTAACCTTACACCAACACGCTACAGGGAAGATTATCTGCTTTATGAGGATAAACCCTGTACGGATGAAGATGCCGATGATTGCAAACGCTGTCTTGAAGCAAGAATTCATATGGCAGGTGGAGAAATCGGTTATGGCGAATGGGGTGATTCCCCGCATTACGCAAACAGAATAAAGGACCAGGATGCCAATGGCAAAAGCAGATCCTGATACCTGCGTTTGTTGATTACTTTTTAAAAATATTCTCCGGGCAGGTTTTTTCCCGGTATCCGAAGCCTTATATTTGCGATAGGGTCTATGTTCATTCACCGGTGCCATGTCTGAAAAACCCTTCATATCCGGCGCTCTGGAAGTAAACCTTGCTGAGACCAGAACGGCACGGATTGAGATTCCTGAGTCTCACCTGTCCATCATTTCACTTACCAACGAGCATTTTGGCATTCACTCAAGAACTCTTGGTTTTTTCAAAGAGCTTCATCACCCTTACGCAAACCGGGCATTCATTGGCGGTGAATTGCGAAAAATACTCATGGGTGATCTATGGTTATACCTTCGCTCTGATAAGGGTATTGAGGCATTATCAGAGTATATATCCCTTGCAGGGAAACTGATTATAAATCACTCAGATTTCCTGACAGCCGGTTTGCTAATCAGAAGCCTGCTTGAATTTGTGCCCCTTGTGCTGAAACAGGGTCATGCCTGTAGTGTCCAACTTACCGGCAGGGTAATTTCTGAACTGTTTACAATATGGCATAAACAGCCGGGCTTGTTGATAGAGCATTCTTCCCTGATTAGAAAAAATCTTATTATTCCAGATCTCCCCGGGGATCTTTCCAGTGAAGCCAATGGCCTTCTTTTGGCAGTTGCCATTGAAAACCTTGCTTTCTGGGAATTGCATACCGGAACAGAAGCCTGGATAAAGAACAGGAAAAGAATTTTTTCAAGAGAATATCCTGAGCTCTCCCAGCTTGCTGGTAAGTCATTTTTTGCAGATCAAAGAGCATTGATAGAGAACTTTAAGGCGTCAAATGTCCTGCCTGGCGGCATCCTCCTGTACTCGGATATGGCTGCCCACCTGCGCAATGCCATTAATCATTTCGACAGCAGTCTCGATGCATTTTATTATCTGATGTTCCTGTTGCACCATCCGGGTATGGCCGGGTTAACCTCTTCTCTGCTTTGGGATTTGAATAAGGTACTGCGTCATATCCACAGTGAACTCAGGGAAGAGGACATGTATGGGTTTCTGGATAACATTTTTGAATTGTTTGACGAATTGCGCGATAAATACATGTCTGTGGTACTTGATTGTATATTAACCCTGGGCAAGGAAGTCATGGGGTTTAAAAATAAAAAAGCAATCAGTTACTTTGAAAATAAAGTCATTCAATTTGGTTTCTCAGCCCCTGGCAGTATTTATGTCAAAGACAACTGGCAACTTACGGTTGATCCCAATCATGTAAAGAACATAAGGGTTTGGCTGGAATTGATTGAGCATGCTCCTTATACATTCAGAAAGCTTTTGTCTGCCCTGGTAATCAATCTGAGACTTGGGGGCATTTTTATTTTTGATACCGACCTGTTTCAGAGAGACATCAGCAAGCTGCTCAACTCAGATATCACCCCGCTGTACAAGCAAATCAAGCAGCTTACCAGAATATTTCCGGTCTATTTCAATGAAATTGGCGCCGAGGGTGAGTTGCGTGATGTTACAACTGAAATGGATGAGCTTTCTTCCAGAGAGGACAGATTGATCCACTTTTTACGTAAGCAGGTTCATACCGAAGGGAATAACGCCCACATAAATCTGGCAAGGCTGATTTTTCAGTATTGGTATGATGGAAATCCCTCAGAGCTGGAACGCATGCTTCCTTCCGATGTAGCCAAATGCCTGGATACAGAGAGCAAATGGTATATTGGCGTTAACAGGCTTCTTAATGATTTATGCACGCGATCTTATTGCCAGCCCAATGAGATACTGATGATGTCTCAGGACAGATTCAATGAACTTTTGAACCAGGCGAAGGATTTTAAAGAAACTGACCGGAAGCGCCTTGGACTGATGTTTCGATTGTACTTCCTTCTTCGTGAGAAGTATTCTTTTGATACTACGGATATTGCTTCAAGATTGCGCAAGCATGGCTTTTTCGACGAGGCAGGCATTGCAGAAATAGATGGGCTGTTGCGAAACAAGTCCTATGAAGAAGCCATAGAACGGATTTTCGCATGTATTGAAAAACTCAACGGCATCATATTCGATCCTGCATACAGCAAAGGCTGGGAAAGCATATATCATAAAAGGCATATTGCCTTTGGCATTCCTTCAATGTACGGGCAGTACAGGGAATCGAAATTCGAAGCATTGGGGTTGATATTCAGATTGGAACGCCTGGTGAGCGGACTGATGGAACAACTCATGTTCGATTACCGGACAGAGTACCTTACAGCCAGAGCCCTTAACAATTCCTACAGGATGCTGACCCTGTTCTGCAAAGGACTGAGATTGGACGGCATTTCCAGCCAGGGCCTTGAATCCAATCTGCAAATGCTGCGTTACGGCCTTACGAGCGAGAGTTTTTCTCTTGGACAATTTGTTAACCTGTTTCAATTCATGGCCAAGAATGTGGCAGACATTACCAATACCTATTTCTTTGGGTTTTATGACCAACCCCTTCGCATGATCATTCCCAAACTGTTTGATCCGGGAAATTCACTGTCTTCTGTAGAATCCAGCCAATTGCTCACAAACAAATCGGAAACTTTTTACCGTGAGTTGCTTTCATCATCCTTTTTAATCCAGTTGCTCGATGCTTTTATTGCCAGGATGATCAACCTGCTGCAGGGTATGATGGATAATATTCCGTCAGATTTGATCCGACATATCATGTCATATGATTCTGGTTTGGTGGCCAGTCCGTTATACTCAGAAACCCCCAGGATGGACAATCAGATTTTTTTGGGGTCCAAGGCCTTTTTTCAGAAAAAATTGCTGCTCGACGGGTTCCCGGTTCCCAAAGGTTTTGTTTTGTCAACAGAGGTGTTCAGAAGGCGCAGGGCCATTCTCTCGAGTCCGGGGCTTTCATCAGAGATTGATGCGCTGATCAGTGAACAAATTCAATTGCTCGAAAGGGCATGCGGGCGAAGTTTTGGCGTTCCGGATAATCCACTGCTTTTATCTGTAAGATCAGGAACCGCCATATCCATGCCGGGTGCCATGAATACATTTCTGAATGTGGGGATGAACGATGAAATTACCTCGGCAATTGGTCGTAAAAAGGGGATGGGCTGGACTTCCTGGGATTGTTACCGAAGGCTGATTCAAACCTGGGGCATGACGCATGGAATCAGCAGGGATGCATTTGACCAGATAATGATTTCCTTTAAGGAAACTTACGGTGTTGGCCAGAAGATACAATTCAGTGCCTCGCAAATGAAGCAAATGGCCTTTGCATACAAATCTCTCTTGCATCAACAGGGCATACATCTCCCTGAGGATCCGTTTGACCAGCTTCGTCAGGCAATCATGGCCGTTTTCGACTCATGGGATAGCGAGAGGGCGAGGGTTTACAGAGACCATCTGAAAATCTCTGACGAATGGGGTACGGCAGTGGTCATTCAGCAAATGGTTTTGGGGAACCTGTCAAACAGCTCAGGTACCGGTGTTGTGTTTACACATAATCATCTGATTCAGAAGCCGGGTATTTATTTGAATGGGGATTTTACTTTGTGCAGCCAGGGCGAAGATATTGTTGCCGGTCTGGTACATGCCCAGCCTGTAAGCAAATTACAAAAACAACTAACAGCCAGAGAATCCCAGTTGTCTCTTGAAGAAACCCTGCCCGGTATTTACTCTGAGTTGCTTCGTATTGCAAAAGAGCTTACAGATGGCAAAGGATATGGCCATCAGGAAATTGAGTTTACTTTTGAATCTGACAATCCTGCTGATTTGTATATTTTGCAAATCAGGGATCAGGACACACAGAAAATGGATAAAATCAGGGTCTTTTCCTCCTCCGGAAGAAATATGAAACTTCTGGGCAGGGGCCTGGGAGGAGGAGGTGGAGCCCTTAATGGGAGACTTGCCATTGGTATGCATGATATTGAGAAAATCCGAAGAAAATATCCCGGGGATGCCTGCATACTGCTCAGACCTGACACAGTGCCCGATGATATCCCCATATTGTTTGAATGTGAAGGCCTGGTAACGGCGCGTGGGGGCACAACCTCTCACGCAGCAGTAACCGCGGCCCGCCTGGGCAAAGCCTGTGTACTAAACTGCCCTCAGTTGATGGTAAATGAAAAAGAGGGTTTATGCACCATTAACGGCATAACGCTCAAACCAGGAAACAAAATTGCCATAGACGGTTTTTCCGGCAACATTTATGCCGGGCATTATCCAACCACATATACTGAAGTAATTGCATAAACATCAAAACAAATAAAAACAGGCATATGGAAGCAACCCTGACAGACAAGCACCTGATAGGCATCAATGGCCTGGGCAGAATTGGCAAATTGTTATTGTGGAATCTGATTGCTGACGGACACTTCACCGGTGCTGTAGTGAATCTGGGCAGGGAATCAGGAAAAGACATCTCAGACATAGCCCATATGCTGGGAACCGATTCCACCTATGGAAAAATGGATGCTTTTCTCTATGGCAGAAAAGGAAGGGATTCCGGGTTCAGTGTAATAGACGGTGAGCAGGATATGCTGGCATGTGGCAGCTTTCTGGTTAAGGTCCTTCGCAAACACCGCAATCCGTCTGATATAGGCTGGGGAAACCGGAATGTTAAAATTGTTGTGGATTGCACCGGTGTATTCTCTGATCCCACCTCGCCTCCCGGAGAGGGCAGGGGCAGCCTAAGGGGGCATCTTGAATCAGGCGCTCAGAAGGTATTGCTAAGTGCCCCTTTTAAAATCAAAGACAAAACCCTTGCTTTGCCTTCAGACAGCTTCATGATGGTATTTGGCATTAACCATCTGGATTATGACCCATCCAGACATCATGTGCTTTCAGCAGCAAGCTGTACCACTACGGGTTTGTCTCATATGATGCTTCCATTGTTGCAGTCTGAACCGACCTCTCAGATTCTGACGGCATCAATGTCTACGGTACACGCAGCCACAAACAGCCAGAGTGTGCTGGACAGTGTTCCGTCTGCCGGGGCCTCCGACCTGAGAAAAACCCGGTCTGTATTTAACAATATCATACTGTCGTCTACCGGTGCTGCAAAGGCCCTGGAGTCAATTTTGCCACAGATTTCCAATATCGGTTTTATGGCCGACTCTGTCAGGATCCCCACCAATACCGTATCCCTGATAATTCTGAATATAACTTTTAGTGCAGGACTGGATGGGAAGTCCGATCCGGTCATCAACAAACGCTTTATCAATGATTTATACAGGCAGGCCGCCTCGGGCGCACAGCAGGGTCTTTTGGTATATTCCAATCATCAGAATGTTTCTGCAGACCTGCTCGGTTACGAAGCGGCTGTGGTAATTGAGGGGCATGAAACCCATACACGCACTGGATTTGTTCCACTTCCTCAATATTTGCTTGCGTCCCTTGGGATCCAAAACCCCAAAGCCATTGAATTACCCGTTACCCACGCAAAAATATTTGGCTGGTACGACAATGAATATGGTTCCTATGTGACCAGTCTGGGGAAGTTGCTTAAATATATTGATCATTCCCTTGTTTAATGCTTTTTAACACCGAAATCCCCTTATTCCTGGCCGGTTTTTCGTATTTTTGCAATGAACCCGGTCTTGTGCCGGTCATTATGAATTACCCCGTTTAATTAATCATTTTTCTACTCATGAAAGACCCCAAAAGACCCGATAACCAGATAATAGACATTACTCCCTCAGTAAAATGGATCGGAATACTGGATTATGATATTGTCAGTTTTGATGTGGTAATGGAGACACTCTACGGGACCACTTATAATTCGTATTTTATTGATGCAGAAAAAAAGGCGATAGTCGAAACTTCCAAGCTTCAGTTTTGGGATACCTATCTTGAAAAAATTAGGTCGGTGACAAATCCTGCCGGGATTGATTACATTATATTGAATCATACAGAACCGGATCACAGCGGAAACCTGGCAAATCTCCTGGAGCTGGCTCCAAAGGCCAAAGTTGTCGGGAGCAGGTTGGCAATCAGCTATCTTCAGGACTTTCTCGGAAGAACATTTGATCATATTGTAGCCAAAGATGGCGATACACTTGACCTGGGTGGCAAAACACTCAGATTCATTTCTGCACCCAACCTTCATTGGCCTGATTCCATGTATACCTATCTGGAAGAAGACCAGTTGCTGTTTACCTGTGATTCTTTTGGCTGTCATTATTGCCACCATGCCATGATAGATGATCAGGTGGGGGATTTTAAAGATGCCTTTACCTATTACTTTGACGTGATCCTGAAACCCTTCAGCAAATTCATGCTCAAGGCAATTGATAAGATCAGGCCTTTGCCCATCAAGGGTATTTTACCCGGACATGGACCCCTGCTTCTGAACCAATGGAAGAAATGGGTTGACCTTTCCGAACAATATGCTCAGCAGGCTTTACAGACTCCACAGAAAGATCATGTGTTCATTCCTTATGTTTCGGCATACCACAATACGGGGAAAATGGCCGAAGCCATCGCCGAGGGATTCCGAAGTGCCGGATCATTTGAGGTTGAAGTTGCCGATATTGAAACCATGCCCCTGGGCGATCTGGACGAAAAGGTGGCCAGGAGCAGTGCCATTGTAATTGGATGTCCTACGGTAAACCAGAATATTTTGCTTCCGGTCTACAAACTGTTTGCATTGATTAGTCCGATCCGCGACAAAGGCAAGATCGGAGGAGCTTTTGGGTCGTATGGCTGGAGTGGGGAAGCAGGGAAAATCATGGAGTCCTCTCTTCGGAATCTTAAGCTTGATGTCTCAACAGAGGGCGTATTTGTTAAGTTTACCCCTCATGAAGACGAATATGAGAAATGCCGGGCTTATGGCAAACAACTGGGGGAGAAACTGAAAACCATTTCCTTGCCCGATTAACCTTTGCTTATGAGAAGCATTACGGGAACAATGACCATTCTTGCCTGTTTGTGGCTGGTGTCCTGCACAACCAGCCACAGACTGGCTTCCCGTTATGTTACAAAAAAGCAGGATGTACATGTTTTGCTCATTGCACCTTTGGAAATGAACAAGGGTTTTGATAAGACCAGGGCACTGCCTGGGGGCAATGACAATCGGCAAGGACAGGATACCCTAACCGCCAGGTTATTGCCCATGGTGAATGATTCGGTATTTATGAAGGTGTATACTGACGCCCTGGTGCTTCATCTAAAGCGTTTGCGAGTGAATGTTAAGCTGCTTCAGCCGGGAGACTCCCTTCTTCAGGCAGCAGACAGCGTCTTTTTATTCAGAATTGCCCAGATGGAACTGCTCGAATTTCCGGATGTCTTTATTGCAGAGCAGTTTTATCATGAAACCACATTTCAGACCCTTTTGCCAAGAACCAATCTGGAGATTAGTTCCTGGTTTGAGTTTTTGGCACCAGGAGCTGGTTTGCCCGAGGTGCTATACAGTGCCCAGCAAACAAGTGATTATTTTTCCGGCCGCTTTAACTTCACAATTCGTGCCTTTGAACCTGTATTTAATTACGTCCCTTATTATCTGGATGAGGCAGATATTTACAATCTGGCTGCCTTTGCCGGGGAAAAAAACGCCGGATACATCTTTGACCACCTGATGAACCGGTATGTGGAGAAAAAACTTGGTCGCCGTCCGGCCAGACATTTTCTTTATGATCCCTATTATATGGAACTCAGAAGGTCGGGTAACGATCGTTTCATTCGAATTGAATAACCGCTGCTGACTATAGCTTATCGGCACTATTGCGGGTGTAGGGCGTAATGTCCTGTCTGGAGAATTTCCGGTTAAGGAACTTCAGGTAGCCCGTTATGGCAATCATGGCAGCATTGTCAGTGCAATACTCAAAAGCAGGAACATACACTTTCCATTCACCGCTCTTTTGTTTTTCAGCAAGGGCTTTTCTCAAGGATGCATTTGCACTGACACCTCCGGCAATGGCAATATGGCTTATGCCGGTTTGTTCACTGGCCTGGCGGAGTTTATGCATCAGAATATCCACTATGGTATGTTGTATGGATGCAGCCAGGTGGTTGCGGTTTTTCATTATAAAATCAGGGTCTTTTGCCAGGGCATCCCTGATCAGATACAAAAAAGACGTTTTTAGACCGCTGAAACTGAAGTCGAGCCCGGGTACTTTTGGATGCGGGAAGCTGAATGCCGCAGGGTCGCCCTCAGAAGCTAGTTTGTCTATAAGCGGTCCCCCGGGGTAGCCAAGACCTAGAATCTTCGCCGCCTTGTCAAACGCCTCTCCGGCAGCATCGTCAATGGTTTGTCCAATTACCTGCATGTCAGTATAATCATCTACCCTGACAATCTGGGTGTGCCCCCCTGAGACGGTAAGACACAAAAACGGAAAATCCGGAGGCCCGGCCTGCCTGTCATCATCTATGAAATGAGCCATTATGTGCGCCTGCATATGATTTACCTCAATAAGCGGAATGCCCAGGGACAAAGACAAAGCCTTGGCAAAAGAGGCCCCGACCAATAATGAACCCAGCAGGCCGGGCCCGTTGGTAAAAGCAATCGCATCGAGCTGTTTTTTATGTATATTTGCTTTACGCAGGGCCATGTCTACTACAGGAACGATGTTTTGCTGGTGCGCCCGTGAAGCCAGTTCCGGTACTACTCCGCCGAATTCTTCATGTATCTGCTGACCGGCAATGCAATTGGCAAGAATTTTGCGATCAGCAGTAACGGCCGCAGAAGTGTCATCGCAGGATGATTCTATGCCAAGGATATATACAGCCATAATGTCGAAGTCAGAGAGAAAAAATACACCTAAGGAAACAACAGGCAAAACTACCAAAAAAAACCGAAAACTGGTTCTGATACTGCTTTTGGTTTTTCAGGGACGTTCTTTGCTTGGATATGGCTTGCGTCGGAGTCGGGCTGTCCAGACCTACTTAGCCAAAAGAGTGGCTGCCTACCTTAGCAGGGAGCTGGAAACCAGGGTTGATGTCGGCGGAGTGAATGTCCGTTTCTTTCTCAATCTGGTGCTGGAAGACCTGGAAGTCGAAGACCAGAGCGGTGCCGGAATGTTGTATGTAAGA
>CAZFOI010000029.1:0-10488 GCA_964520605.1 uncultured Bacteroidales bacterium | reverse complement strand
GCCCGACAATAACAATCTGGGTGATTATTATAAAAGCACGGATTATATTTCTCACAGCAGGCGGTTCCGCTCGATCTCCGAACGAATCTATCACACGGTGAGAAACCATATGCTTAATAAAAAGACCGGGATGCTGGCTCCCTGGACGATCAGGGGAAACCGTGTGTTGGATTACGGCTGTGGCACCGGAAGTTTCCTGAAAACCCTTGAAACAGCCGGATACGAAGCTGTTGGCGTAGAACCAGAAAAGACCGCCAGGGATTTTGCACTTGAGGGCGGGTTAAACGTTAAAACAGGACTGGATGAGATTCTGCGAGCCTACGGGGCTGATTTTCATGCCATTACGATGTGGCACGTTTTGGAACACCTGCCAGACCCCATGGATACCTTAAAGCATTTTCATTCATTGCTTACAGATAACGGAATCCTGGTTATAGCCGTGCCCCTTTATGAAAGCTATGACGGAAGGTATTACCGCGAACACTGGGGAGCCTGGGATGTTCCCCGTCATTTGTACCACTTCAGCCGGGAGACCATCAACCGCCTTTGCGCAAAAGCTTCTTTTGAATTGGTGGCCCAGCATCCCCTTCCTTATGACAGTTATTATGTTTCCCTGCTTTCAGAAAAACATTTGAATAGCCTGCCGGGGCCCCTGGCTGCCATTCGGGCCATGGGTATTGGGTTTGTTTCTAACTTCATAGCCAAACAAGGTTACCGGCCCTGGTCGTCGGAGGTGTTTGTGTATAAGAAAGTTCGTGGTTCGTAGTTCGTGGTTCGTAGTTCGTGGTTCGTAGTTCGTAGTTCGTAGTTCGTAGTTCGTAGATTTTAGTTCGTAGTTCGTAGATTTTAGTTCGTAGTTGTTGGTTTTTTGTTCTACGTACTACGAACTGCGTACTGCGAACTATTTTTTAGTTCGTAGATGTTGGTTTTTTGTTCTACGTACTGCGTACTGCGTACTGCGAACTTTTTTTAGTGATGTTTCACGTGGAACTTAGCGGCCCAGGTAAACAAGAAGTATGGAAATGTCTGCCGGAGTTACTCCGCTGATTCGCGATGCCTGGCCAATGTTTTGGGGTTTTACCTTCTCAAGTTTTTCGCGGGCTTCGGCACTCAGGGCTTTTATGGCTGAGTAATCGAAACCCTCATAAAGGGGGATGTCTTCCAGTCTGGTTATCTTTTCTGCGATCTCACGCTCCTTCTCAAGGTACCCCTCATACTTAACCAATATTTCAACAGATTCCAGGCTTTCCTCGAGAACGGGTTCTCCGGCATAATCGTCAATAAAGCTCTTCAATGATCTGCCATGATTGGAAAGCCCTTCAAGACTGAGTTGGGGTCTTAATAATAGTTGCGCGTATCTGGTACGCTTCTCTATGGATGCGGTTCCGGATTGAATCAGGTATGGATTTACCTCTTGCGGCTCGGCATTGGTGTCCTCCATAAACGTCCTTATAGAGTCAATGATGTCTCTTTTGCGTTCCAGCCGGCGCATTCTTTCTGCTTCAGCCAGGCCAAGTTGGTACCCGTATTCGGTAAGTCGGAGATCGGCATTGTCTTGCCTTAACAGTATCCTAAACTCCGCACGGGAGGTAAACATCCGGTAAGGCTCATTGGTTCCCTTGGTAACCAAATCGTCTATCAGAACGCCAATATAGGCTTCATGTCGCTTCAGCACGAATGGTTCCCTGTCTTGAATTTTCCTGTGCGCATTAATGCCGGCCATGAGTCCTTGCCCGGCTGCCTCCTCGTAGCCGGTAGTACCATTGATCTGTCCGGCCATAAACAGATTTCCGAGCAGTTTAGACTCCAGGGAAAACTGCAGCTGCTGGGGAGGGAAATAGTCATACTCTATTGCATAACCCGGCTTAAGTATGCGAGAATGTTCAAAGCCGGGAATCTGCCTGAGTGCTTTGAATTGGATGTCCTCTGGAAGACTTGAAGAGAATCCGTTTACATAAAATTCTATGGATCTCCAGCCCTCGGGTTCTACAAAAAGCTGATGTCTTTCTCTGGAAGAAAATCGATCTATTTTGTCTTCTATTGACGGGCAATACCTGGGTCCGCTGCCCTGAATTCTCCCGGCAAACATTGGTGAGTCATCAAAACCTTCACGCAAAATGTCATGTACGGTTTCGTTAGTATACGTAAGATAACAGCTTAATTGCCTTTCCAGTTTCGGGGTATCGGTAAACGAAAACCGTCCGGGATTTTCATCTCCGGGCTGCTCGATCATTTTTGAAAAATCTATTGATCTTCCATCCACCCTGACCGGTGTTCCGGTTTTAAGCCGTTCGCTGGTTATTCCATGGTTTATCAGGCTTTGGGTAAGGCCTGTTGCCGGCGCCTCTCCCATCCTGCCTCCCTGATAGGATTTTTTTCCAATGTGGATTTTTCCACTCAAAAATGTCCCTGTGGTAAGAATTACCGCTTTGGCCCTGATTTCAATTCCATAAACAGTTTTAACACCAACCACAATTCTATTTTCAACAATTAGATCGCTAACTGAGTCCTGCCAAAAATGAAGATTGTTTACAGATTCCAGCATCTCCCTCCATTTCTGTGCAAACAGCATTCTGTCTGATTGGGCCCTGGGGCTCCACATGGCAGGACCCTTACTTCTGTTTAGCATACGGAATTGCACCATGGTATAATCGGTTACAATTCCGGAAAAGCCGCCCAGTGCATCAATTTCTCTAACGATCTGCCCTTTCGCAATTCCACCCATGGCCGGATTGCAGGACATCTGGCCTATGGTGGCCAGGTTCATTGTAATAAGCAGGGTTTTTGAACCCAGCCTTGCAGAGGCCGCCGCTGCTTCGCATCCGGCATGACCGCCTCCTACTACAATTATATCATAACTATCAAACATCTTATCAAATTCAAAAATCAAAAAACTATAGCACTAAGATCTCAATATCAACTTAAGATATTCGTCCTCCCTGCTTCGCATCAATTCCTTCTCTCCTGCATCCTTGTCTTTATATCCCAACAGATGCAAGACGCCATGCACCATCACCCGGTACAACTCCTCAAGGTAATCAACCTCCAATTGAAGTGCATTGTCGGCAACCCGTTCAGTGCTTATGAATATATCACCGGATACCATACCAACTTCATCCCCATAATCGAAAGTAATAACATCCGTAAGGTCATTATGGTTTAAATACTCTTTGTTTAATTCATAAAGATATTCGTCCGAGCAAAAAATGAAAGTAATGTCACCATAATCATTTTTCTCCGATTGAAAAACTTTGTCGAGCCACAAAACAATCTCTGCCTGGACAAAGCCAGGCAGAGACACATCAACGCTTTCAAATATTATCCGGGGTTCCAAAGACGCTTTGCTTAGTTTATATTATTTTACTGCTTTTGTTTCACGTGAAACAATATCAAAGTACTGCTCGAGTATTTTTATGCGCTCCTCAGCGAGTTGTTGGTTTATGCTAGACACATAAAACACAAGCTCTATCCTGTCTTCTTCATTTTTTATCTTAATTTCATCCGATAATAGCGAACATGCCAAAACACTTCTTTCGGCCGCAGTTAGCGATTCTTTGCTCATTAATTCGGATTCTGGTGTCTGAAACATGGCAGCAAGGTCTAAAAAAACCGATCCGGCATCAAACCCAAAGACATGACCCCCATATGCAAAATAAAAGTATATGTCGAGTTTTGCATTGCCGTCATTTGCCTTCTCGCGAAACAAATTATAGGCCTCATTCACGGCAGCAATCATATTTCCATAATAAAGATTGAAGACATTGAAGTCATCACAAATCTTCTCTACAAACAACTGCAGGTCCTGTTCCTGTCCAATCTCCCCGCTTAGATGTAACTGTCTTAATCTTTCGTGCATAGGATGTCTGTTAATTGTTTCTTTGCTTTTCCGGCAAGGGAAAGCACCAGTCATAAATACCGGTGCCCGTCCCTTCCGGTTTCCCCCATGTCTCTCCGTTAGAAAAGGATCAATTCTCTTGTAACGGCAGACCCAGTAAATACTTCTCAACCAGGTTCCGATACCACGGATTCATCCCCGGTGGAAGTCTTCTAAGCAACTCCAATTCGTTGCCTCTTATCCTATTATACTCAAAAATCTGCTCAGGGTTACTTAATTCATAATTTTTTGCTGTGTTGCCCACCCTGCGCTCTTCTTCTTCCTGTTGCTGCTCTGCTCTTTCATGCTCCAACAGCCGTGTCAGTATCTGCTGTTGTCTGAAAATCATCTGACTACTAATCTGCTTCCTTACCAGCTCCAATTCCGTTTGTTCCATCATTCGCTGCATTTCAAGCAGCTCTGATCCATCGCCAAGTCCGTCTCTGATTGCGTTTTCTCTCAGGCGCTGGATCTCCCGGCGAATTCGTTCCTGTTCTGCGGCCATCCTGGCAAAAGCTTCACTTTCAGACATCTGATTCTCAGAATCTCCTCTTTGGGGTGTCTGCCCTCCCTGCATTTGCTCCAACATTTTATTAAGCGCCTCCTGCATCTCCCTGGTATTATTAAACGAGGGCTCTCCACCCATTCCGCCCTGTCCGCTTTCTCCAGATCCCTGCATGGCCATCTGCATTTGCATCTGCATGTTTTTTAAACTTTCATTAAGCATCAGGGCAAGGTTGTTAATGTGGGTCATTACAAACTGCTGCCTGGAATTGGCCTGCCCCCTTTGCCTTTCAATTAATTGATGTATGCCAACATCAATATTCATATTTATTTCAGCTATCTCCCTCATGATAAATTCCTGAACCTCAATCTGTCGTTTGCTGATGGCCACAAGGGAATCTTCTATCATTTTAAGATCATCCCGCAATTTTCGCTGATCCTGAATCAGGGAAACATATCTTGGATCATTGGGCGAAATGGTCCGCGTTTCAAGCAGAAGGTCCTCCTGGGCAAAACTCGTCTTCAGCAAATTCTCCAGAATTTCCCGAATGCTTCTGGCGTCCTCTGCCATTTGCTGCATGAACATATCCTGCTGCATGCCCTGAAGGGTCTGGGAAAGATCCTGCATGCCCTGTTCGGCTCCCTTTTGGCTGGGCGATGCCCTATCGGGCTGATTCTTATTCAATTGCTCCGCGGCATCTTTCATGAATTTTTCAATGGCATCCTGCACCGGGGAAGTATCTTCCATTTTTCTGGGTCTGTTTAGCGCCTGGTTCTTCTGGCTCATATCTTCCAGCAGGTCCCGGATCATGTCAAACTCCTCGCTCAGCTTTTCCTGTTGGGATTGTAGTTCGCTATGCTTATCTGAAGTATCATTTTTTGCTGCATTGTCTTTTTGCAGCTGTTCTGTTTGCTGCCTAAGGTCCTTTTGCTCTTCTGCCAGCTGGTTTAGTTTGTTGATGCTTTGCTGCAGCATGCGCTCCATCTCCAATTGCCTGAACAGTTCAAGCGCCCTGTCCATTCTGTTCTCCAGATCGCGAAACTCAAACTCCATCCTGCTAAGCATCTCATAAACATCACTTCTATCTAGGTTTTCCAGTTCCTGCCTGATCTTTTCAAACAACGCCTTCATTTCCTCACTCATCACTTCTTCGAACAAACGCTGAAGCTCCTCCTGTTTTTCAAGTATTTTTTCATCCTCCTCGCCAAACTGGCGATTCCTGATTTCGTTCTCCCTTTTCATGTCGCCCAGCTCCTGCATGCGATCTTGCATCTCCTGCTGCTTTTCGAGCATGTTCCGCAGGCTTTCCTGTTGCTGCCATGTCATTCGCTCAGACTGCAGCATCTGCCTGCGGATGGCCTCTATTTCGTCTCTGGCGCGACGCACCTCTCCCCTGCCTCCCGAAAGGTCGTCCTGAATCTGCCTGCTTGTTTCCCGGTCTCTGGCCAGAAGCTCCGCAGCGCCCGGCAGGCTGTAAACAAACAATGGGGTGCCTGAGGCTTTGAAGCCGTTGATTCTGTCATTGTCATACACCCTGAAAAAGTACTCCATCCTGCTTCCGGGAAGCATGCCCAGTTTCCTTGTGTCAATTTGGTAATAAAAGTTTTGATTGGTTGATGCTGCATCAATGGGTATGCGCTCAACCGTATAATCCAAGCCACCTGACCCGGCCTGTCCCTCAGCCTCAATCCTGTAATGAAACTCAAGAGAGGAAAAACCATAGTCATCCGCTATGCTTCCCTGGTGAAACAAATAGGCAATCCACAAAGAATCTTTAATTACCGATGCCTGTATGGAAGGAAAAGCATCCGGCCTGACCCTTATCTGGTACTGAAGCGAATCCCCTCTTCCCGAATCATTGTTCCATGCTATTACCCGATAAGAAAAAGATTCCATGGCCTGAGAGGAAAAATGAAACCTGCCGTCAGGACCAGGCTCAAGCCGGTGGATCTGATCGCCTTTCTCAAAAAGAATTGCCTCTGCCGATCTGGCAACAAAATCCCAATGAATGTATGCCCCCTGGGCCACAAGGATGTCGCCTGCGTTATCAAAGTTTCCTTCAGGCAAACCGGTATAAGAGGGATTCTCCACCCTGATGCCAAACCGGCTGAATGCCGCTTTCTGCCTGGCCCTGATCTGGTAGGGGCCAAAAACATATCCCCCGGCTTCGGCATAAAAAACAATGTCTGTTCTAAGGTTTTTAAGGGTATGGGTAAATCTTCCCCTTTGCTTTTGTTCCATGCGGAACCTTCCGTTTTGATACCGGATCCTGACCTCTGATGGCATAACCGCCCCATTGCTCTCCAGAATAATTTCCAGGTCTTCCCCCCTGAATCCGGCTCCCGGGCTTACCATGTTTAATGAAAATGGTGCAGGCTTTTCAAAAAACTGATCATACCGAACAATGCGCTTTGCCGGTTCTGTAATAAAGCCGGGGCTTACCAGGATAATGCCTGCAACAATAAAAAAAGGCAATACGAAAAAAGGAAGCAGCCGAAGGTTGCCCCTTAGGTTTATTGCCGTGTGCAGGGGCAGGGGGTTGGCTGATGCCGCTTTCTGCTCAAGACCGGCCAGAATCAATGCCTCATTGTCCGGATTTTTGTCAAGATATTGCTTTAGTTCAAGGGCGTTGGTAATCTTATCTGCTATTTCACTGCGAAAATGTTCCCCAATTAAGCGGGCAGCCTGTTTCTCGTCCAGCTTTCGGCCAATCTTCAACATTCCCAACAGGGGCATGATCACATAAAACAGCATCACCAAAAGATTGTAAAGAACAAACAGGTAAAACAGGCTTCCGCGCACAAGGCTGCTGAAATATCCGAAATACTCCAGCAGGGTAAACACCAGCAGCATCAACAAAAAACCTGAGGCAAACAAGATTCCCCCGCGTATCAAACGATTCAGATAGTAGCGTCTGATAAACCCGTCAATTTTGCCAATCAGCTGTTCGAAATGACTCCCCATTCTGCTTAAATTTATCCGGATTATTGCCGGCGGCCAGGTCCCTTCCTGTCCATGTATTCCCTAATTTTTCAGGCATTTCGGCCCGGATATAAGATGTAAAATTACGAAAAAATGCCTACATTGCGGAAACAGCCACCTTTACATAACATGGCCATGAAGAACAAAGAAAAAATCAAATCAAGGCTCAGAGAACAAATTACCGCGATTTTTTTGGGCAATCCCTCGGGGACGTATAATTACAAGCAAGTGTCCAAAGCCCTGGGCACCGACGGAGTTGAATACCGCAAATTTATTTCCGGTCTGCTTTACAGTCTTGCCAAGGAAAACATACTGATAGAGACATACAAAGGCAAGTTCAAGGCCAGCCCGCTTCAATTGGAAAAACAAAAGAAGATTGGTCCCTTTATTACCGGTAAAGTGGATATGAAACAAACCGGCAAGGCCTACATCATTACGGAAGACCTGCTGGAAGACATACGGATTGCCCCGGGAAATACCGGACAGGCCCTGCATAATGATGTGGTAAAAGTACGGTTGTTTCCAAGAAGAAAAGGGCGCAAGGCCGAAGGCGAAATCATAGAAATTCTGGAGCGTTCCAAGAAAATCTATGTTGGCGTGGTACAAATGAACAAAGGTTTTGCATTCCTGGTTCCGGATTCAAAAAGCATGCCCGTAGATATTTTTATTGAATCCCAGCATCTTGAAGGAGCCAAAGATGGTGATAAGGCCATTGCCACCATAACCGAATGGCTTCCCAGAAGCAAGAACCCACATGGAAAAATAACCAAGGTACTGGGCCGTCCGGGTGTTAACGAAGTGGAAATGCACGCCATCCTTGCCGAATTTGGTTTGCCGTATCATTTCCCCGACAATGTTGAAGCCGAGGCCGATAATATTCCCCTGGACATACTGCCTGAGGAAATCAGGAAAAGAAGGGATTTCAGAGACATCACCACCTTTACCATAGACCCGGCTGACGCCAAGGACTTTGACGATGCGCTAAGTGTTAAGCAAACCGGAGAAAACGAATGGGAGATAGGGGTTCATATTGCCGATGTTACGCATTATGTTAAACCGGGAAGCATACTGGATCAGGAAGCTTCCTCCAGGGCAACATCCATCTATCTGGTAGACAGGACCATTCCCATGTTGCCTGAAAAATTGTCCAATTTTGCCTGCTCCCTCAGGCCAAAAGAAGACAAGCTGACCTATTCTGCCGTATTTGTGATGAACGATAAGGCAAAGGTTTTAAAAAGCTGGATAGGGCGAACCGTGATACATTCCAATCATCGTTTTACCTATGAAGAAGTGCAGGAGATCATAGAAAACAAGCAGGGAAGGTATTATCAGGAAATAGACCTTCTAAACCGCCTGGCCATTGAATTGCGCAAAAGGCGCATGAAGGAAGGTGCCATTGATTTCGAGCGCAGTGAGGTGAAATTCAAACTGTCTGAAGACGGCAAGCCCCTTGAGGTATATTTCAAGGAACAAAAAGAAGCCCATAAGCTCATAGAGGAATTCATGCTCCTGGCAAACAGGACGGTTGCAGAAAAAATAGGAAAACCTTCAGGAAAAAAAGAACCCAAAACCTTTGTGTATCGCATCCACGACCTTCCCAACCTAGAAAAACTCAATACGCTTACCCAGTTTGTTTCAAGATTTGGCTACAAAATAAAAACCGACACCCGAAAAAACATCGCCAATTCCTTGAACTCCATGCTGAAGCAGTCTCAGGGAAAAGGAGAGGAAAACCTCATTGAAACCCTTGCCCTGAGATCCATGGCAAAGGCAGAATATTCAACCGGCAACATCGGCCATTACGGTCTGGCCTTTGATTACTATACCCATTTCACTTCGCCCATCAGAAGGTATCCGGATATGATGGTACACCGTCTGCTCAATGCTTACGAACATGGCGCAGCTACCGCCAATCGGGAAGAATATGAAATCAAATGCAGGCACTCTTCAGAAATGGAACGCCTTGCCCAGGAAGCCGAACGCGAATCTATCAAATACAAACAGGTAGAATTCATGGCCGACAAGATCGGACAAGAGTTCGACGGATTGATTTCCGGTGTAAGCAAATGGGGTATTTATGTAGAAATAAAGGAAAACAAAGTAGAAGGCATGGTGCGCCTAAGCGACATGGCAGACGATTACTACTTCCTGGATGAAGAGAACTACCAGGTAATCGGACACAACAAACGGAAAAAATACAAACTCGGCAGTCCCGTAAAAATCAAAATCAAACGCGCAGACTTCTTGAAGAAAGAGTTGGATTTTGAAGTTGTTAGTTCGTAGTTCGTGGTTCGTAGTTCGTGGTTCGTAGTACAGAGCCGTCGCCTTTCAACTGCGAACCACGAACTACGAACTACAAACTAATCGTTACCCTGGTATAAAAGTCAAATATCTCGCGGGTCTGAAGTGCGTTGGTGGGTTTGAAAATCTCATCCCTTAAGCGAAATCTGAATTCATAGTTAATCCAGGAGGCTATTGTATAACGGTAGCGCAGTTCTGCCATGGTAACGTTGGGGGCAAAGCTGGATGAAATGAGCCAGTGCGGATCAGTCTGTCCATACAATATGCCTATCCTGTGACGCTTAAAAATATTGTTAGCATAGGCCGACACCTGCCAGGATACAGCAGATTTTCCGAACATCAGTTTATCTTCCGGAATCTGCAATCCGGCATCGGATGGCCTGGGAGCCAATGGGATAAAACCAAGTTCTCCTCCCACAAGGTATTCTTCTCCTGATATGCTGAACGAAGGCCTGTACATCCATCGGGTAGAGAAGGCAACATGATTTTTCAGTTCTCCATCTCTGTAAAAATTCTTTGGAGTCACTGAAACGCTGAGCTCTCGCTGAGCCCATCTTTCCCTGGTGTTTCTATGCTGAATATTGGCAAATCCGGAAAATCTTGCTGCCGGGGATTCATCAAAACGCAAGGGAGAACGGCCTGCATGGGTACTACCCTGAATACCGTTATGGCTGCCAATCAAATGCAAACGAAAATCGTCAGAAACATCCCATTCCATCCATAATCCGTCTGTGTGAGCTACAGACAGATTGGCAGCATAATAACGGTCAACACCTTTGGGAATAAAACCTGCCAGAGGGAAGCGCCCCTGAAAGCGGCCTGCGGT
>CAZFOI010000028.1:0-10506 GCA_964520605.1 uncultured Bacteroidales bacterium | reverse complement strand
GCACTTGACGCCACCTGGGGTCTGGATGTAGGGCCTAACAATGAAGTATACATTGTGGGACGTTACCAGAATGTTCTTCTTTCTTTCGGGGAAGAGTTTGAAAACAGGGGCAGCTTTGACCTGTTTGTTATTCATCTTGGTGGCAAGAATACCGATGCCACGCTGAGTTCCATCACTGTAGGCGGGACAGCCATTGCCGGTTTCGATCCGGCCGTTTTGGAATACACCATTGATCTGCCAACGGTTCCTGCCACCATGCCTGTGGTTGCCGCAACAGCCAATGATCCAAAAGCCACAGTTTCGGTTGTGCAGGCAAATGCCCCTACCACCACCGACAGACTGAAATCAGCCATTATAACAGTTAAGGCTGAAAACCAGACCATCACCTCAGAATACAAGGTTACTTTCCGCCTGACCACCTCGCTTACAGAGCCGGGTATGGCAACATTGAGGGTCTACCCGAATCCGGCAAGGGATGTATTATACCTTGAAGGATTTGCAGAATCAGGAAGCATTCGGATGTTCGACCTTACCGGACGAACGGTCTTTTCTGCCGATGATGTTTCGGGAAGCCTGAGCATTCCGCTTACAGGCTTTGAGAAAGGAATGTATGTGCTTCGATTACAAGACAAACAGGGCAGAACCACCCAGGTAAAGATAGCGGTTCAATAAAGTGTCTAACCGGCAGGGTTGTTGTTCCAACAACCCTGCCGGTGTTTAAGGCCAACCAATCATATCATTTGTATGTCTATGCTTAGTATTTTTATAGTCCTGGTAGCGTTTATGCTTTCTACAGGACACCATGCTTACTCCCAGCAAATTATCAACCAGCAGGCATCTGAGGCTGCCAACCGGGATGCCCTGAGGCGTATCTGGATAGATCAGGGTGCAAAATGGGAAATCAATTCCCTTAAGCATGCAAGCGAGCCGGGCAAATCGGCAAAAGCCAACGAAACCAACGATTCCATTCATACCCTTCGCTGGATTGGGTACGACCACACAGGACATCCCATTTATTACCTTACCAGCAATCTATATGCAGCCGGATCCCTGAATACCAATCGATTGTGGACAGGCGGCAGCAGCGATTTAAACCTGGAAGGAGAAGGAATTACCCTGAATGTGTGGGACGCCGGACTGTTAAGGCATGCCCACAGGGAATACGAAAACCGAACCATACAAATGGATGATGCTCCCAGCATCCATGCCCATGCCACCCATGTGTCGGGGACCATGGTCGCAGCAGGCATTACCCCGGCTGCCAGAGGAATGGCACCCAGAGCCAGGCTGCATGCCTATGATTTTATTAATGATGAGCCTGAAATGGCACAGGCAGCCCTGGACGGGGCCATACTATCCAATCACTCCTATGGCCGTCCAACGGGATGGTTGTTTAACCAAAACCAATGGTGGTGGTATGGGGATACCCGGGTGAGCAGCTCGGTAGATTATAAATTCGGCTATTATGATCAGGAAACCCGCACCCGTGATGAAATCAGTTATCACGCTCCATTCTATCTACAGGTCCATGCAGCCGGGAATGACCGCAACGACCAGGGTCCGGCTGCCGGATCAGAGCACAATGTCTGGAATCACCAGCTCAATCAATGGGTAAAATCCACTGATTACCGGGAACCAGATGGGGGTCTGTTTGGATTTGACTGCCTTTCGAGCCTGGTGATCGGTAAAAATGTCATTACAGTCGGTTCCGTGCAGGATGTTTTGGAGTATACCGGCCCGGAAAGCGTATTGCTAAGTGAATTCAGCAGCACAGGCCCGACAGATGACGGCAGGATTAAACCAGACCTGGTGGCAAACGGACAAAGCGTGCTGTCTACATGGGTAGACAACAACGCAAGCTATGCCATTCTTTCAGGAACCTCAATGGCTGCCCCAAGCATTACCGGATCACTGGGACTGCTACAGGAATTGCACAAGCGTCTTTTTGGCACCATACTACGCTCGGCTACCATTAAAGCACTGGCCATACATTCAGCAAGGGAGGCAGGCCTGCATCCCGGTCCTGACTATCGCCACGGCTGGGGCCTGGCCGATATGGAAGCAGCTGCCAGGCTTATCGCCGGCAAGGACAACATCACTCGCATACACGAAGGAAATCTGATACAAAACACCGTTCCCAAGTATACCAGAAACGTTTATTCAACAGGGCAGAAGCCCCTGATTGCCACATTGGCCTGGACGGATGTTCCGGGGACTCCCCTTAGCCCGTCTCTGAACAACCGCACACCCCTGCTGGTTAATGATCTTGATCTGAGAATTATTAGAATCACTGACAATGAAGTGTTCTATCCCTGGAAGCTCAATCCGGATAACCCTTCAGCAGCAGCAACCAAAGGCGATAATTTGGTTGATAATGTGGAAAAGATAGAGATACTGTTGCCCGAACCGGGCATGTACCGGGTGGAGGTTTCACATAAAGGAACAATCATTGATCCGGTAAATGAAACCAATAAAAGACAGGCTTTTTCCCTGGTAATCTCAGGAATTGCCGAACGCAACATTGATCTTGCGGTTACAAACATTCTGGTTTTGACCTCAGGTTGCGAGTACGGGACCCAAACCCCGGTGCGTGCAACCATTGAAAACAACGGAAGAAATCTTGCAGAATCCTTTGTTTTCAACTTTATCGTAAAGAATGCACAAGGCCAGCAAACAGACAGTGGCAGCCTGAACCTGGGCCCGCTTGAAGCCGGAAAATCTCTTGATGTAGATTTTTTTGCTGATCTTTCCGATGGGTTTCAATTTGAGCTTACAGGTACAGTACAAATTGCCGGCGACCAGCTTCCCTCAAACAACAGTTTTGTAAGACAGATCTCTTCATCTACATGGGTGGTCAGAGACACAAACTATCAAACCAGTTTTGAAGGCATATCCCAACTCAGTGAGATTGGCTGGAGAGAGATCAATGCCAACCAAGACAATGCCGGGTGGATGATCAGGGTAGCTTCATCGGCTTCTCAATGGGCCAGCGATGGATTTAATTCTGTGAGATACGGCATTTACAATCCGACAGCAGACGGCACCGTTGTAACCCAAAAAGCAGATGATTATCTGGTATCGACCTGTTTCTATCTTTACAAGGGTGAAAACTACCGCCTTTCATTCGACTACAGATCATGGAACAACCAGGATGCTGAAAGCATGCGTGTCTTATTGGGCTCATCAGCAGATTCCCAGGGCCTGGGCACTGTGCTTTTGGATATGCCGGGATTTACTACTGAGGGATATCAGAACTCAAAAATTGCCCTGAGCGTGCCGGAGGATGGCACCTATTATCTGGCATTTCACGTATACAGCAACGCCAATCACGGTTTTGTATACCTGGATAATGTTTCTTTGGAGCAAATGGTGATAGACGATGTAATGCCCACGGAATTGATGGTTGAAGCAGATGGTTGCGGGTTTTCTGCTCAAACTCCGGTTAAGGCAAGGATTTTCAATGCCGGCGAGAATTCCCAGCAAGGGTTTGATGTTAAACTTCAGGTGCTGCACCAGCAAAGCCAGACAATGCGAGAATACACTCACACCTTTAATCAGGAAATAGAACCGGATGCCTATGCAACGATTGACTTTCTGGCAGACATGAACCTAAACGGCATTTACAAGCTGAGCCTGATTACCCTTCTTGCGGGAGATGAACGTCCTGAAAATGATACCATCAGAAGCACTGTCGTAAATGCCGGTGTAGATCTGGATGAGGCATCCTTTTTCACTAATCTCGACGATATTTCCTCATTCAATGACATCGCATGGCAGGTAATCAATGTAGACAACAATTTGAATGTTTGGAGATTTTACCGGACAGCCGGACAGGCAAACACCCCCCCAAACAGCATCAATTATTACCGATCCAATCCAACCCAGAAGGTAAACGACTGGCTGATCACTAACTGTCTGAAGATAACTGAAGGCAATCATTACAGAATAAGCTTTAACACTGCCCTGCAAGGAACGAGTGTCAGGGAATTGTTTAAGCTTTACCTGCTCAATGGCACCACACCAAATGATACGATCCAATTTATTGCAGAGGTGGAAATTCTTTCCTATGATTACAGGCGGGATGAATACACTTTCAGGGCGCCAGGTTCAGGCACCTATTATCTCGGTTTTTATTGCGATTACCAGGACCCGGAAGCCCTGCAACTTTTTATTGATGATGTCCTGATTGAAGCAGTTCCAATGGTTGATGCAGCCGTTACAGGAATTGAACAAAAGGTTTGGGGATGCCAGTCCATGACAGCCAAATCACCAATTGAAGTGACCATTAAAAATCGCGGAACAAGCCCCCTGGTAAATCCGATGATTGCTTTGAAAACAGCATATAACGGTGAAGAAGCCAATGTTTACACAATGGAAACCGCTGTTACACTTGAACTGGACCAGGAGCACACCATGGTATTTGAAGTGGATCTGTCAAGGCTTAATACCCTGTATACTGTTACGGCAGAAATAAGCCTTGCGCAGGATGCTGATCCGGCCAATAATGCACTCAGTATTCCAGTTCGCAATACCACCGTTGATCTTACTACCGGAGAGACCTACTTCAACGATTTTGAGTTGGGATATATAGATGGCAATAACGGGCCTGTTGATCCAACAACCGGATGGGCTTCTGAAAACACCAACAATGATTTCCACGATGATGGAACACCCATCAGCTGGGCAATGAGAAGAAATGTAGGGTTTGCCCGCAGCGGTCAAATTTCCATGCGCAGTGGCCGAAGCACAGAACAAGCTGCAAATGACTGGTTGTTCTCCAATTGCCTGTATATGAAGGCCGGAGAGCATTATCTGTTGTCGTTCTACTATACCGGCAGGCAGTCCAACAGGGAGGAAACCATGGCCGTATACCTTGGATCAGCCCAGAGTTCATCTGCCATGACCAGAAAGCTCTGGCAGAAAACATTTAATACAGCCATACAGTATAAAGAGGCCGTAATTGCCTTCACACCGGAAGAAGACGGGTATTATTATATTGGTTTTCATGCCATAAGCGAAGCCGATCAGGGCTGGATTTACCTTGATGACTTTTCCATCAGGAAAAACCACGACACTGACCTTAGCCTCGACGACATAGAGGTGATGGCTGCCCCTTGTGACTTTTCTGAACAGACACCCGTCAGGCTCAGTATGCGCAACTCCGGAAACAAAGCCATTAATACGCCCATTTTTTTACTTTACTCCGTTACCGATCCATTGGGTGAAACATCATCAGAAATAACTGTGGAAGTTGATCAGGCACTGATGCCGGGCGAAACCACTCATCTTACCATCGAGGCAAATTTCAGCCAGTTTGGCATTTATACCATTCTGGCGCACCTCTCATTAGGCATTGACATAGAAGAACCAGAAACAGGCAACAACAGCCTGAGTGCAAAAGTATTCAGCACCAGCATGAACCCCGGTGCAGGCCAGATCTACCTGACCTTTGAGGAATTCCGGGATTTGTCTGAAACGGGATGGACTGCCCTGGACCTGAATGAAGATGGTATCAGCTGGGACTTCCGATCGGCAACTGCGTATGCCTTTTCCGGCTCCAGGGTCTTTTTATATGGCTTCAGCAATGAGTCACAAGCCAACGACTGGCTGTTTTCCGACTGTGCCAGGTTAAAAGCCGGCGTCGTATACAAAGTTGGGTTCAGCTATAGGGTCTTCGATGGTGATTACAATGAGCATATCGATTTCGGAATCGCATCGGCAATCGATCCTTCAGCAGTAATAAGTATCCTGGAATCAAAGGAAGACTACAACAACTACAATTATCGCAGGGCAAGCTATGCATTTACGGTACCCCAGGACGGAAATTACTATTTTGCCTGGCACGCAAGGAGTCCTGCTATGCGAAGGTATTTTTTCATGGATGATTTTTCCCTTGAAAAAGCCGTTGGTATTGATGGAAGCATACACGATGTTTCTATTGAAACAACTGCATGTCAGGTAGACGATGAAACCCCTGTTCTGTTTACTCTGACCAATCTCGGTTCAGAAAACCTGCCTGCCGGGCAGCTGGAAATTCAGATAAGCGGTCCGGGCAATACGCAGAGTCTGGTTGCCTCTACGCCCCAGTTACAAACTGGTGAGAAGGCAGACATTCGCATCAAGGCCAATATGACCAAATATGGCAGGTATGTATTCAATTACAACCTGCAGATACCAGGTGATCTGGATGTTACGAACAATCAGGGGAGCCGTACCATTTACAATCACCGTATCAATCTGGCCGCTCCAGGCAGCTCATTTGTACAGGATTTTGAACAAATTTTTGCCTTGCGTGAAGCAGGATGGAGCATTCACAATTTGAATGAAGACAACCGCTACTGGGGGCTCAGGCAAAATGACGCATCCAATGCATTCCGCGGCAGGAACTACCTGATTTATTTTATGGGCAGCAGTGGACTGCCGGCAAATGACTGGGTAATAAGCGGATGTTATGGTCTGGATGGGGGAAGAAAATACAAGATTGCGATGCATTACAAATTGGGTTCAGGGGAACATAATTTGCTGCTTGCTGCCGGGAATCAACCCCTGCCCGAAGCCATGAACCTCAGCTTATGGGAGGGGAATGGTTTGAGGGCTCCTGAACCCAATGCCTTTACCCGTATTGAGCATGTATTTGAGGCCCCATCCAGCGGAGAGTTCTATTTTGGAATCAAGCAGCAAAGTATACCGGCTCAGGGATCCTCCATCATCGATTACCTGGTTGTGATAGCCAAACCAGATATTATCCCACTCGGGTCTCCGGTTGGGTTCGGTCAGACGGTTACCCTGCAGGCATTGGCCAGTGACTCACTGGTCTGGTTCTCGGACGAGGCACTTACCCAGGAATTGGGTAGGGGCAAAGAGTTAAGCCTTACCATAGGACAAACATCTCACTTTACCATTTATGCTGCCGAAAGAATTTCAGGCATAACCGGACCTGCGGATGCCACCACCATTCTGCTGAATACATCAACTGAGGACATTCGCAATGAATCGGCCCTGGTCCTATACCCAAATCCGGCAAGAAATGTGTTACAGCTGGAAATCAGGGAACCCATCACCGGCATTGTGTTCATTGAGATTTATAATCTTATGGGAGAGCGCATGATTCAAACAACAACTCAAGAAGCCTTCAGTACGATTTCTTTGGACAAACTGACTCCGGGAACTTATTTCCTGAGGGTAACCAGTGGAAACTCGCGTTTTACAGAGCGGTTTATGGTAGTTCAATAAGACGCTAAATGTTTGTAAAGGGGCTGTTCAGATGCATGGACAGCCCCTTTTTTTATTCGATAATGGGCATTTTCTGCCATTTGATAGAACCGATTCCGTCATTGGGAAAAAACCGCCAAAATGCCTGATTCTGTTGGGATTTTATTTTTATTTTTATCGCCACTATGTCTTCTTTTCTATCCAAATCAATTTATCAAATGCATAAAAAATTCCTGACCGGCCTGGTGATGATGCTCGTGCTGACTCCAGGCTTCTCCCAGAGTGCCCGGCAAACCGGGCTGAGGAGCAAAACCCCCCAGGTTTTTGCCTTAACCAACGCAACCATCGTTACCGAACCAGGCCGCAGTTTGCCGGGAGCAACCCTGGTAATCAGGGACGGAATTATTGAAGCCGTTGGTGTTCGCATAGGTTTGCCTGCAGATGCCCAGGTAATAGACATGACAGGAAAAATTATCTACCCTGGTTTCATTGACATGTACTCTGCTTATGGCTTGACTGATCCAACAGAGAATGAATCCATCAGCCGGGCGCACGACAACATCCAGATGCGTAGTTTCTTCAGGGCAGCTGATGCATTCCGGCATAACGAAAAGGATGCATCCCAACTCCGAAGCCAGGGGTTTGTAATGGCCCATGTTGTACCTCAGCACGGTCTTATCCGGGGTAAAGGAACCATTATCAGTCTGGGAAATGGGCCAATTTCTGCACTTATAGTAAGACAGGAAGTAAGTCAGGTACTTTCCATTGATCGTTCATACAGACTGGGAAGGGGATATCCGCTTTCAGCTATGGGAGCCTATTCCTTTATCAGACAAAGTTTCTATGATGCCCAATGGTATGAACAGGCCCATGCCGTTTATTCAGCATCTCCAAGGAATACCCCTCGTCCAGAAAATAATCCTGCCCTGGCTGTTTTGGGATTGGACATGAAAAACAACACTCCCTTTGTTTTTGAGACAAGAAACGAACAGTGGCTTTTCAGGGCTGCAGACCTGGCCGGTGAGTTTGGGTTGACGCTCTGGATAAGGGGAAGTGGTTATGAATATCTGAGGGCAAAAGACATTGCCGGATTGAATATGCCCGTTATCCTTCCTTTGAACTTTCCAAAAGCACCTTCTGTATCCACACCCGAAGAAGCCCTTCAGGTATCTCTGGAAAGCCTGAGACATTGGCATCTGGCGCCGGAAAATCCCGGCCGTCTTGTTCAGGCAGGGGTTCAAATTTGTTTCTCAGCCCAGGCCCAAACCTCAGATTTTCTGAAAAACCTGCAAACAGCCGTAGAAAGAGGGCTTCCTGCCCGTGACGCCCTTGCCGCCCTTACCACTATTCCGGCAAGGCTTTTGGGCTTAAGCAATCGCTATGGAAGCCTGGAACCCGGCAAATCAGCCAGCTTTGTTGTCAGTGAGAAGGATCTGTTTGCACCCGGCAGCACCATTGATCAGGTTTGGATAGAAGGTCAGCAATTCAGGATCAGTTCTCCAAGGACAGATTTTGCCGGCAAATGGAAGATACAAGGGATTCACGGGCTCGAAGGGTCTGAACTAATCCTGGAAGGCAGTGCACCCAGATTCAGGGGCAGTCTCAGCAATGGTGGCAAAACCATACGATTGAGACAATTAAGAGCAGACAATCACCGGATCCATTTTGCATTTGAAGGTGACTCCCTGGGTCTTTCTCATTCAATGAGACTTTCTGCACAAATCAGTGGAAATGAGCTTTGGGGTTTTGGAGAAACATCCACCGGAACGTATTTTGAATGGAGTGCCCTCAGAATCCAACAAATCAGCGCTCAACAAGCTGGCAGCAGAGGAGCTGTGGTTCAACCTGATATTCCATGGCGTTACCCGTCTATGGAATTTGGACCCGCCTCAGAACCTGAACAACCCAGACACCTAATGATCCGCAATGCAACAATCTGGACTCAGACAGGAGCTGGCATTCTGGAAGGAGCTGATATGCTGGTAGAAAGAGGCAAAATTGCAGCCGTTGGCCATAATCTGAATGCACCCAGGGGGGCTCAGATTATTGATGCCCGGGGCATGCACCTTACCCCCGGATTGATAGACCCACATCTGCATACCAGTGTGCTGGGAGAAGTGAATGAAACCGGAGATGCCATAACATCTGAAACGCGCATTCTGGATGTAATCGACGCAAACAATATCTGGATATACCGTTTGCTTGCAGGCGGGCTAACCACAGCCAAGCTTTTTCATGGATCGGCCAACCCAATCGGAGGGCAGGATGCGGTAATAAAATTGCGCTGGGGGGCAACCGCCGACAGGCTTATCATGCCGGAAGCCAAACCCGGCTTAAAGCTTGCTTTGGGAGAAAATGTGAAACGCGGCAGCGGGAATCGATATCCGGGAAGCCGAATGGGCACAGAACAGATCATCCGTGATGCTTTTCAGGCAGCTATTGAATATTCATGGCAATGGGATCAATGGAGAAAAAACCCAATTGGTCTTCCGCCCCGAAAAGACCTTCAATTGGAACCCATTCTTGAGGTTATCAAAGGTGAACGCATGGCCCATGTGCATGCTTACCGACAGGACGAAATGCTGATGACCCTTAGGCTGGCCGAGGATTTTGGATTCAGGGTGGCTACATTTGAGCATGCCCTGGAAGGATACAAGATTGCTGACGAACTTCGTCTGCATGGAGCAGCCGCAGTAGTTTGGACAGACTGGTCTTCCTTTAAGATTGAAGCACAGGATGGCATATTGCAAAATGCCAGACTTCTTTTGGATGCCGGAGTACTTACCAGTCTTCACTCTGACAACACCCAGTTGTCTACAAGAATGAACTGGGAAGCGGCAAAAACCATGAAAACCGGTGTAAGCGAAACAGACGCCATGAATCTGATTACCCTTTACCCGGCAAAAATCATGGGAATTGATCATGTAACCGGGTCTCTTGAACCCGGAAAAGATGCCGATTTCGTTTTATGGAACGGGCATCCGCTTTCAAGCTTCTCTACGGCAGAACAAACCTGGATTGAAGGCAGAAGATACTTCGACCGAAAGCAGGATCAAATGCAAAGGGACGCCGTAATTCAGGAAAGAAACACCCTGATACAGCATGTCTTGAAGCAGCAAAGAGATAGCAATACAGAAAACAGCAGGTAAGCATTTAAAAAGACAGATACCCATGAATTTTTTCCAAAACACCAAGAGACAGGCAATGCTGGTGCTTACAGCAGGTCTTCTGCAAACAGGTTTTTTCAGCACCCCGGCAATTTGTCGGGATGTTAAAAGCGGGGAATGTGCGGGA
>CAZFOI010000027.1:0-10559 GCA_964520605.1 uncultured Bacteroidales bacterium | reverse complement strand
AGCTGTTTTAAAGCCTGCACTTTGGCCAGGTTTGCCTTCCCTCTGATATCAGGGTCGGATTGAGAGTAAAACACATACTCATAAGCAACCGAAGCTTCAAAATACTTTCCTGACACAAACAAATTGTCTGCCATACCCAGTGGACTTACCACTGTATCTGCACGACTAATTGAAAGCGTTGCGCAAAGGGATGTGCATATGAAACAAAATACGCTGATCCATCTCATGATTGAACTCTTGCTGTTTTCTGGTAACGGCTACAGCGCTACCCCAGATATTGCCAATATAAAACACGCCTGTAATGCCTGCGGATATAATGGTTGCCGGACTTGAAAAGCCTCTTTTGGCAGCCAGCTCCCATGTAGTGGCCCCCATGGCTGCCATATACAGGAATCCGATAATACCTTCTCCGGGTTTACCGGCATATACTTTTCCAAGGCCTGGAATAATTGCTGACATTGCCCCTGCAAGCAATGGAGAGCGCTTAGGATAATCTGCAACAGACTGAGATAATTGCAGCAAAGTTTTTTCCTCCATGGCATAGGACTGGTGGGAACCCGAAAAACCTTCTGAGTACCTGGCAAAACCATCTGCGTCTCTTTCTAACAAAGAAAGTCCGGCCAATTGAAACTGTCTCATACCATAAACCAACCCTTCTTCAGGCGCATCCAGGCCTTGCAGAATATTGTAAGCCTCCCCGCCTGAACCAATGTGGGCAAGCTGATATGCAGCCCATAAGCGGGAGGCAGCATACAACTCTGAATGCCTCCCTACCCGAAGAAAAGCCAGGGCCGATGACTCCAGCTCCTTTTGGCGATAAAGTATGGTTCCCTGCAGGTAATATAGTGAGTCATTATCCGAATCGGAGGGCAGCATCTGTTCAACAACAAACAGGGCTTCGGCATGGTCTCCCCTGGCCATAAGGTGTCTTATAAAACCCAATTGGGTTGTGGTCGCATCCTGGCAATTTCCCTCAGATGGAAGCGAAAAGACAAAAACGATCAAACAAAGCCAACGCAAATGATTCATTTTCCCATGCGGTATATACCAGGCGTTTCCACCACCCTCCCTGATTCAGAAGAAACACTCAGTGGATGAATATCGGTTGCTGCCACCCGGTTGCATCTTAATAATCTGTCTGATGTAAAAATAACGCCCCTTATCAACCCATATTCCATGACCAGCTCCCGGCTAAATGCAGAACAACTGCACTCATAAAGGCATTCGGAGGGAAGCTGTGGGGATACAAACTTTTGATAAATATACATGGCACCCGAAAGCCCCCAAAACAAAGGATTGAACTTTCTGATAACTCCACGGCCTGAAGGGGTCATCAACGTAACATTTCCTGAGGAAGTTTCCGCCCTGACCAGGTAGCGCTCAAGAAGCACAGGGTCTGACAAACCCTGGGCCGCAGCCTTGTGATGGCACATCAGCCAGACGAGGCTTAGGCACAATATGAGTTTAATGAATGATCCGTGCATTGGAAGGAATTTCAAAATCCTGCCAGCGGCTGCCGGCCTGTCTGCCAGTATATACATCTTTGATGTTGATACGACTTACCAGGGAATCTCCACCAGGGAGGTAATTGAACTCAATTACAGACATGGGCAGGGCCAATAGGTCAAAATATTGATATTCGGTATAATAAACCTTCCTGATGATGCGCTTGTCAACATTATAATAGGCAGCATAAACGGGCAGCCCCGCCTCGTGTACTAGTTCAATGCCCTGCAGGACACCCTGAAGATTTGCAGGCGGGTTCCAGAAACTGATTACCAGCCCATGCTCGAATCGGGTGGAAGTTCTTGAAAAGCCCATGCCCCTGAGTCCCATATCCTGATAAGCTCCTGAAAGAAAATGATACAACAGGGTGTTTCTGGTTCCGTATTGCTCATCCCTGACACGAAAAAGGGTGTTGTCATTCCGATTGTAAACCTGGAGTTCACCCTTATCGTTGGTGATCATAAACTGACCGGAAGGAACTATATAATGTGTGATCATTTTGCCGTCAGCTGCCTGGTAATAAATGTCGGCCGTAACAGATGTCTTCTTGCCTCCGTGCAGGCTTTCGGTTTCCATGCGAAAAATAATCCGGTCAGAAATGCCTTGCCATGTGGCACCCATGCAAATAATCAAAACAATGATCGTTGCCCCAATTTTTAAACCCTTATGACTGATAATATGGTATTTAACCGTATCTGGAATCATTTTTTCAATATTATTCTGAATGTGGTTCCCTTGTTCATGGCAGATTCTTTAACAAAAACCCTGCCTTTGTGATAATTTTCAATAATTCTTCGGCTTAGGGACAGGCCCAAACCCCAACCCCGCTTCTTGCTGGTAAACCCTGGCTTAAAAACTGTTTGAAACTTGCTGTGTGGTATGCCCTTTCCGGAATCTGACACATCAATATAAACCACTCTCGGCATGTCGGTTATGCAGATATCTATGGCTCCCTTGCCATTCATGGCATCAACCGCATTTTTTACGATATTTTCTACTACCCACTCAAAAAGCGATGCGTTTAATGGCACCAGAATTTGTGTATCAGGGGCAGAGACCCTAAAACTCACTTTGCTCGAAGTGCGGGTTTTCATATAGGAAATTGCATCATTAAGGACCAATGTCAGGTCATGCAAATGCAAATCGGGGCTGGAACCTATCTTTGAAAATCTTTCGGTAATGCTTTCCAATCTGTTGACATCTTTTCTGATCTCAATAAGTGTTTCATCATCTACGCCTTTGGATTTCAACAACTCCAGCCATGCCAGAAGTGATGACAAGGGGGTTCCGAGCTGGTGAGCAGTTTCTTTCGACATGCCTACCCAAACCAGATTCTGCTCAGCATTTCGCGCCAGACTGAACAGCACATAGGAAAGCAATAAGAAAATTCCAATCGCCAGCAACTGAACGATCGGAAAATAACGAAGCTGGGTCACCAAAAAAGAATTGGTATATAGAACATGACATGTTCCATAGGTTGGAAGGTCTATAACAATGGGAGGATTCCGGGTGGCCATGGAGCGTATCAGCGAAGCTGTCTGCAGAGAATCCGTAAGATCATGACCCTGTATATTCCCTGAATCAATCAGCCTGGTCATGCTGGAGTCGGTTACAATTACCGGGATGTTTGCAGAACTGATAACAATATCTGAAATGAATGAATCAACAAGATCATCAAGCACATCCCTCAATTCAGTAAACAATCGTGAGTCCCGATAATAGATAAACTGTTTGGTGTTTCTATCAAGGGGAAATTCTATCGGCTCATATTCAGAAAAATATTCAAGCAGGGCGTCATTCATGCGGGTGAAGCCTCTGAATCTTTCATCCAGGTTGGCACTTCCGGCAATTTCTCCATCCTCATCAACAAGCAAAACCGGTATGGTGGTATTGGACTGCAGCACCTCAATTAAAAATGCCTGCTCTTCAGACCCGGAAGCATCAAACAAGCGCCGATGCACCCTTGCCTGAAGTTCCACCCTTTTGCGTTCTTCTGTTTTGATCGTTTCAAAGAAAGCTTCGGTATATCTGACAAGGCTGGCCCTTCTTTGAACGGCATCAGCCCAAAGACTTACCTTTACTCTTTCATCTTCTGCTATTTTCTTAACAAGAATATCTGCATAGTATAGCGAAGCCCCCACAATGAGGGCTGCAAAAACAATCAGCATGAGCTTCCATCTTTGCTTGCGTGATGATATATCAAATCCGGTAATTTCCCTTAGCAGCCTCATGGATGGTTTTATATTTGAGTAACAGTGTAAAAATAGCATTTTTAAGGTTTGGGATGATGTAAGCACAATGGATTCAGTACATCATTTTTTTTCTGGCAGGGATGTTTTGATAAGACAAATGTTATTTTTGTGTGATGTTTCTTTAAAAATCCTTCAGCTTCACCCATGACATTTATAAATTCCGTTTTGTCCTGGTTTTTTAAACAACGGATCAGCCAGATTGAATATTTTAAAAACAATCCGGTCGAGGTTCAGCAGGATTTGTTAAAGCATTTGCTTCATACAGCCAGAGAAACAGTATGGGGGAAAAAGTATGCTTACAGGGAAATTGAAGACTATCAGACCTTTGCCAAAAGGGTTCCCATACAAGACTATGAGGCAATAAAGCCCTTTGTAGAACGCATGATTAAGGGAGAGAGCAACCTCTTGTGGCCTACCGACATTCGTTGGTTTGCCAAGTCTTCAGGAACAACATCAGATAAAAGCAAGTTTATCCCGGTAAGTTTCGAATCTCTTGAGGATTGTCATTACAAAGCAGGCAAAGACGTACTTTCCATATATTGCAACAACAATCCGGAGACCAGGCTCTTTTCCGGAAAGGGACTGGTTATGGGAGGAAGCCATAAAGTAAGTGAAATAAACAACAATGCCTTTTTTGGCGATCTGTCTGCCATCCTTCTTCAGAATTTTCCATACTGGGGAGAATTTCTTCGTACCCCTGATCTGAGTCTTGCCCTGATTGAAAACTGGGAAGACAAACTGGAAAAAATTGCCCTTACTACTAGCAGGCAGGATGTAACCAGCCTTAGCGGAGTGCCTTCATGGAATCTTGTACTTTTAAGGAAAATTCTGGAAATCACCGGCAAACAATACATTCCGGAAGTTTGGCCCAATCTGGAATTGTTTATTCATGGAGGGGTTAGTTTTGTTCCGTACAGAAAGCAGTTTACACAGATGATTCCTTCAGATTCAATGCATTATGTTGAAACCTATAATGCATCAGAAGGGTTCTTCGGCATTCAGGACGAGCCCGAAAGAGAAGATATGCTGCTGATGCTCGATTACGGGATATTTTACGAATTCATTCCCATGGATGAATTTGGGAAGCAGAACCCCAAAGTAGTTCCAATCGAAGGAGTTGCTCAGGGGATAAACTACGCCATGGTGATTTCTACAAATTGCGGACTCTGGCGCTATGTTATAGGAGATACCGTAAGGTTTACCAGTTTGTCTCCCTACAGAATTGTAATCTCAGGGCGAACCCGAAATTATCTGAATGCTTTCGGAGAGGAACTGATTGTTGACAATACGGACAAGGCCCTTGACTTTGCCTGTAAAGAAAGTGGGGCCATCATAGCCGAATACACAGCCGCTCCTGTATATTTGAACGAAAACCAGAGCGCAGCGCACGAATATCTGATAGAGTTCGAAAAAGAACCTGGCGATCTCGCGCACTTTTCTGCCCTTCTTGATCAGGAACTGAAAAACCTGAATTCTGATTACGAAGCCAAACGGTCTTCCGACATTATGTTGCACATGCCTGTAATCAGAAGCCTCCCTAAGGGAACTTTTTTTGAATGGCTGAAATCCAAAGGAAAAATTGGAGGACAAAACAAAGTCCCCAGGCTTTTCAATGAACGAAAATACGTTGATGAAATTCTTACTTTTACCAAAAACCAAACCTAAACCCATAGTTCAACGCTAACAGAAAACCCATCATGCACATAGCCATTGCAGGAAACATCGGGTCAGGGAAAACCACCCTGGCAGGGCTTCTATCCAAACATTACGGATGGGAAGCCCATTATGAGGATGTGGAGACGAATCCTTATCTGAATAATTTTTATGAAGACATGCAAAGATGGTCTTTCAATTTGCAGATTTACTTCCTTAACAGTCGCTTCAGGCAGATTGTGGATATCCGCAAAGGGACCAAAACCGTTATCCAGGATCGTACCATATATGAAGATGCTTATATTTTTGCTCCCAACCTGCATGGGATGGGCCTTATGAGTTCAAGAGATTTTGACAATTATTCCAGGCTGTTTGAACTGATGAGTTCCTTCATTCAACCACCCGATCTGTTGATCTATCTGAAGGCAGGCGTCCCTACACTTGTCAGCCAAATCCAGAAAAGGGGGCGTGACTATGAAAATAGCATCCGCCTGGATTATCTTCAAAAACTCAATGAAAGATATGAGGAGTGGATCAGCAAATATGATCTTGGAAAGCTGCTGATCATTCAGGTGGATACCATTAAATTTTCTGAAAACCAGGCAGACCTTGGGCATGTGATACAAAAGATTGACGCTGAAATCCACGGGTTGTTTTAAAATATATAAAGATGAAGTGCATTGGCATCATTCCTGCTCGCTATGGCTCAACCAGGTTCCCGGGTAAGCCGCTTGCTCTGGTTCAGGGGAAAAGCATGATCCGCAGGGTCTATGAACAGGCACAGCGCTGCACGGCCCTGAGTGAGGTTGTGGTTGCTACAGATCATCAGGAAATTTTTGATCACGTTTCCGGATTCGGAAAAGTAGTAATGACATCTGAAACGCATCAGAGCGGAACAGATCGTTGCAATGAAGCCCTTGGTATCATCAACCATGGAAGATATTCATCCGAAGATGTGGTGGTTAACATCCAGGGAGATGAACCGTTTATTCACCCCCTGCAAATCGAAATGCTCATAGGAGTATTTTCCAGGGAAGAGTGTCAGATTGCCACTCTGATTAAAAAAATTGAATCATTACAGGAACTATTTGATAAAAACATCGTAAAAACTATTGTAAGTCAGGATTTGCGTGCGTTGTACTTTAGCAGACAGGCCATTCCCTATGTAAGGGATTATCCGGAAAGTCAATGGCTTGGCAAATCCAGTTTTTATAAACATATTGGTCTTTACGGTTACAGGATTGGCGTCCTTGGCAAATTGTCAGAGCTAAAACAGGGACATCTGGAAAAAGCCGAGTCTTTGGAGCAGTTACGATGGCTTGAAAACGGGTATAGTATTTTTGTCAATGAAACGGGTATGCAGCACCTATCTGTTGATACTCCCGAAGACCTTGAAAGAATTAACCGATGCGGGTAGGGCCCGCTGCCATCTGACCAAAACATTCAAATTATCAAAAGATGAAAATAGGAAGCATCATAAGTGACATGCTTTTTTCAAACGAGTCGGTATTGCTGCCTGGTTTCGGTACCTTTTACACCAAATACCAGCCAGCCAGATTTGTCCCTGAAGAGCAAAAAATTGAGCCACCAGCCAAAACCATTGCCTTTGATCCCGCAATTAAGGATGGGGAATCCCTGTTAATTCCTGCACTGGTAGAGAAAGAAGGACGCAGCCTTGATGAGGTTGAGCGTTATGTTGGTGAATTTGTAAATGAGGTAAACCATTTGCTTGAAGCCGGCAAGAAAGTAGAATTGGAGAAATTGGGTGTTTTTAGTATCGGCCCATCAGGTAACATGCATTTTGAACCCGATTTGTCTGTAACCTATCTTCCCGGAAATATGGGAGCCGTATCCAATCCGGCAAGTGGGAGCATTCAGGATACTGTTTCAACCGAGGTCTCAAAATCCCCGGGTCTGTCCAGACCTGTAAAATGGGTGGCCTATGCCCTGGTCCCTATGATCATAATCTGTATAATCGCAATCATCAATTTTGATTTCATATTTGGCAAACGAAGTATTTTCAGGGTTCCTCCGCAAGCATACCAGGAAGCTCCGCATACAACTCCGGCTCCTGCTCAGATTGCAGAACCCGACGCGCTCCCTCCTGCTGTTGTTCCTGAAGAAACACCCATTCAGCCTGATGCTGCGCCTGCAGTGCCTGCACAGGGAAAAATGTATTATGTGGTTGTGGGGAGTTTTCCGGACGAATCCATTGCAAAAGATTATGCAAACAAACTTCGATCAGAAGGAGCTCCCCTTGCCTCGGTTTTTATGAAGACGGCCTCCGGCTTCCACAGGGTATCTTATGGGTACTATCATGAATTGGCTGAAGCTGAAGAAGCCCTTGCCCGGGCAAAACAGCAATTCAATGCCGATGCCTATATTTTGCATCGTTAACTGTTAACGTCTTCGTTTATCATCGTGAAAACCAAATTAAAACGGTTCTCGGAAATCAATGCATTTTCTAATGTGATTCAACCGGAGATCAGGTATCCGGAGTCTGATGCGGATATTAAGGGGCACTGGAACAGTTCCTTTTTTATGAATGATGGTCCGATTGTTCTTGAGATTGGATGTGGTAAGGGAGAATACAGCCTGGCTCTTGCAAAAAGACATCCTGAATGCAACATCATCGGCATTGACATCAAAGGAGACAGAATATGGAAAGGTGCAAAAGCTGCCATGCAGTTGGGGTTGGATAACCTTGCCTTTCTTAGAATACAGGCAGAAAGACTGCCATGGTTCTTTGCTCCCGCTGAAGTCGCTGACATCTGGATTACGTTTCCGGATCCCCAGCTTAGAGAATCCAGAAGTAAAAAAAGATTAACCTCTCCACAATTTCTAAAGAGGTATGCCGCAATCCTGAAAGACAACGGAAAACTCAGGCTAAAAACCGACAGTGAAAGGCTTTACGACTATACCCTTGAAACGATAAGCGAATCGGGTCATGTCATACATTTTAAAACCACAAATCTTTATCAGGAATCCCCGCCTCCAGACCCACTCATACTGGAAATAAAAACCCACTATGAATCCATGTTTTTAAAACAGGGCAAACCGATTTTTTACCTTGAATTCTCCCTCAACCGTGGCGAAAACAAACAATGATACTTTCTTTGAAAATGTATATGCTGTTGTAAGGCAGATCCCCTATGGCAGGGTAACCTCATATGGTGCCATTGCTTCTTTCCTGGGGAGCCCCGGAGCGGCAAGGATGGTTGGTTGGGCCATGAATGCCTCCCATGGGAGCCGGATGTATGTTCCTGCGCACCGCGTGGTTAACAGAAATGGAATGCTAACCGGGAAAACCCATTTTGGCGGAGTTCATATCATGCAACAATTGCTCGAAAGCGAGAACATCCGCATTGAAAACGATCAGGTATCGGACTTTGAAAAATTGTTCTGGGATCCCGCAAAAGAACTATAATTTTGCCGGCTGTTAAAAAATTACTATTTTTACACAAACCAAATAAATACAAAATAACCCATTAAGCATCGCCATGTCAGACAATACCAAAGACATCCTGATACAGAAAGTAGAAAATGCCATTGCCCAGATCAGGCCTTATCTTGAAGCCGACGGAGGCAACATTCGTTTTGTTGAACTTACTGACGATAACGTGGTTATGGTAGAACTTATGGGTGCTTGCGGATCATGCCCAATGAGCACCATGACACTGAAATCGGGGGTGGAAATGGCCATCAGGAAAGCCATACCGGAAATCAAATCCGTTGAAAAGATCTAGTATTTCTCTGCCAGATCATAATTAAAAATACCTGGCAACTATCGGGAGCCGTCGGCCGCTTCCGAATCCTTTCTGAGATACCCTTAACGAAGGAGGCGATTGCCTCCTTTTGTATTCATTGGCATTCACCATCTTTACCACCTGCCTTACCATTTCCGGATCAAACCCCATGGATTGGATTTGCGCGATGGAACATTCCTTTTCGATATACTGAAACAGTATCTGATCAAGCACTTCATATTCTGGCAATGAATCTGTATCCTTTTGATCTGGCCGCAACTCGGCTGAAGGAGGCTTGGTTATGGTGTTCAGGGGAATGATTTCCTCAAAGCGGTTGATGTATTGAGCAAGGTCATAAACCTCTGTTTTGTATACATCTCCCAGAACTGACAAACCTCCACACATATCTCCGTAGAGTGTTCCATAGCCTACAGCTGCTTCGCTTTTATTGGAGGTGTTAAGCAGCATATGCCCATATCTGTTGGAAAATCCCATAAGTATGACGCCCCTGGCACGGGCCTGAAGGTTTTCTTCCGTTACGCCCTCAACTGAATGATTCATTAAAGGGCCAAGAGTTTCCAATAAAACATCATGTGTTTTGGAGATGGATATTATGTTGTAGGCCACACCCAGCCTTTCTGCCAGCAGGCGGGCATCCCCAACGGAATGATCTGAACTATAAGGTCCGGGCAACAGCAGCGCATGAATATTTTGTGCGCCTAGAGCCTCAACGGCCACACATAGTGTTACAGCAGAATCTATACCTCCCGACAGGCCAAGCACAGCGCCCCTTATTCCGGACTTTCTGAAATAATCAGCAAGGCCAAAAACCAGGGCATCGTATAAAAATTTGTTCTTGGGATAGAATGGGTCCTCCACAGCCTTCCCCTTAGCTGAAAGGACCTCATCAAGGTCATACATCCGAACATCTTCAATAAATGGAGGAAAAAGGTCTGTCAGTTCACCTCTGGCATTGAAAACGGCTGAACCTCCGTCAAAAATCAAATCGGTCTGACAGCCAAGCTGATTAACATAGAACAGGGGTATTTTGTAACGCAAGGCATTTGTCCGAAGCATGTTCAGTCGCTCCACTCCCCTGTTCCAGGCAAAGGGAGAAGCGGACAGATTTATCATAAAATCGGGATGCTGCCTGATTAGCGCATCCATCGGAGAGGTTTTATACATTCTCCGAGGCCCGATATCCCAGATATCTTCACAGATGGTGATGGCAACCCGCTTTCCGCCAATCATTACCACAGAAAATGAATCGGCAGGTTCAAAATAGCGATACTCATCAAAAACATCATAGGTAGGAAGCAGTGCCTTGTGGACAACACCCGAGACTCCGCCATCTTCCAAAACATAAGCACTATTATACAAGGATTTACCGGGATTATCATGT
>CAZFOI010000026.1:0-10649 GCA_964520605.1 uncultured Bacteroidales bacterium | reverse complement strand
ATTAATAGTATGGCAAGAATAACAGAAAACCCGCTCCGTACGGAGTTTATGCGGATAATCCTGTTTGGGACAGGCCATATTTTAACAGCCAATACCAACAAGGCAAAAAGAATCCCCCAGATCAAAAAAGCCTCCCAATAATCCCTGATATATAAAAACAGGTTTGATGAAAAATCATTTCCGGTACCCAGATAGGAAAATATCTCAAAATTGGTGCGTGAGTTTATATATCCATAATATAGGATATCGGCACTGTTGGCAAAAAGTGCGAGGCCATTCACTACCAGAAAAAAAGCATTCAGGGTTTTCTCAATGACAGTCGACTGTTTTCTTGATAATATTATTAGGCACGAAATAAACAGGTAAGGAAGGTTAATCAGAAGAATGGCTGCGACATCAAATCTCAGTCCTTCAAGGAAGCAAAGCCCCAATTGTGTTAATGAAAGCGAAGCAAAACGCTCACTGTGAAATCCATAAAAGATCAGCCTGGAAAGACTGAAAAGCCCGGCGACAAAGAGCAGTCGCCGGGCATAGAACCATAGCAGGCTTATTTTATATCGATCTCGATCCATTTTGAACGGTCAGGATCTTTGGGTGTTTTCCACCTAAGGGGCGGATTTTCTTCCAGTTGTTTAAGCAGCACTTCAATGGCTTTCTCAAGCGAAGGATCTTCTCCCCTGGCTACCTTGTGAGGGGCATCAATTACTTCAATATCGGGATATATACCAACTCCTTCTATGATGAATTCCCCTTCAGGATTATAAATTCCAAATCGAGGCACACCAATGTAACCGCCATCGGCAAGTCTTGCATTACCGGTCATGCCAACCAGGCCACCCCAGGTTCTCGCACCAATGATGGTTCCAAGATTTTTTTGTCTGAAAAAATGCGGAAATGCATCCCCACCTGAAGAGGAGTACTGATTGATCAGCATGGCCTTGGGCCCATCATGAGCCACCCTTGGGGTTCTCATGGGTTCAAGACCGGCAATATGCCAAAGTGCATGGGTTTCGCGATTCAATAGTTCAATCATACGATCTGGAATAAATCCACCTCCGTTGAAACGTTCGTCAATGATCAGGGCATCTTTGTGGTGATAGGCATACATGCCCCTGAAAAGCTCCCGGTTTCCATCAGCCGAGGTGTTGGGCACATGAATGTATCCGATTCGTCCGCCCGACATTTCCTCTACCATTTTTCTGCGGGTGTTTACCCAATCCAGGTACTTCAACTCGGTTTCACTGGAAATGGGGTGTACCACATATGTCCTGGCTCCCTGATCATTGGGCTTATCATTTACTGTAATGCGGGTGGCCTTCCCAACGCGATTTACCAGCAGGGAGTAAGGATTTATGTCAGTAGTAATGGACTGTCCCTCAATGGCAATCAGGTATTCACCTTCTTTAATGTCTACTCCCTGAACGGTTAATGGGGATACCCTTGAAGGATTCCAGTTTTCACCTTCAAATATCTTGCTGATTATAAATCGTCCATTTCTTTGGTCTGCCTTCAGATTTGCACCCAATAGGCCGGTCTGTACCCTCTCCACTCTTTCAAAATCGCCATAGTCAACATAGGCATGTCCGGTATTGGTCTCGGCAATCATTTCACCAAAAATATAATCCAGGTCGAAACGATGATTCAGGTATGGAAGAAGGGCTTCATACCTTCTGCGGAAACCATCCCAATCCACATTGTGCAGATTCGCCACATAGAAGAAATCCCGGAAAATCCGCCATCCATCAACAAAGATTTGTTCCCATTCCTTTCGTGGCTCTATCTGCATCACCATATTATTGAGGTTCAACCTGCCTTCACCTGCACGCTGGCCCGGAGCCAGTCTGGCCACCCCGTATTCGCCCCGGTGTTGATACAGGAAGGAGGAACCGTCAGCTGATACCTGCGCAAAACGTATGCCCTCCATAATGGTCTGTCCTGATTGCTCTTTGATGTTATAACGCTGCAAACCTGCATCATTGATGTATACAATCCCATCTTTGACTGCCTGCAGGGAGGAATAGCTTCCGGAAGGGAACGGGAATGCAACTATTCTGCGTTCAGCATCATTAAAATCAATGCGCACTTCAACAGCAGCTTCCTGCTTTGCATTGTCTTTTTGCTGGGGTTCGGTTGTCTCTTTGGGCTGAAATAGTCTTGGACTGCTTCCAGTAAGATGCAGGGCATAAATCCGGGTGGCCCGGTTATAAATGTAACTGAATTCAAAATCAGAGAAAGCCAGGTTAAAATCCCTGTTGGACAAAAAGAACAGGTACTGACCACAGCTAGAGAATACCGGGTTTCTGTCGGCAAAGGTATCATCGGTAAGGCGCCGGGTTTGTCTTGAATCAATATTGTAAACCCATATGGCACCCTGTCCGTTAGGCCCGTTTTTGGTATAGGTTATCCATTTGGAATCCGGAGAGAATGCATAGTGCCTGATTTCATCTGAAGTCGGAGTATCAATGGCGATGAGCTGTCCATTATTCACATCCAGTAATTGCAACACCATGCTTCTGTCGAAGAACACCAGGTAGCGGCTATTGGGCGACCATTCCGGTGCGTATTTCCATCCCCTTGAGTTACGGGTAAGTTGTCTGGGCTGGGCATTTTCCTTGTTCTCCAGCAAATAAACCTCATATTCCCCAGTGGCATCACTGTAGTAGGCAATCCATTTTCCATCGGGAGACCATTGAGGGTATACTTCCCTGACCCCCTGGGTTGATGTCAGGTTGAATGTTGTTCCTTCTCCTGCAGGAACAGAGAAAATATCTCCCCGGGCATCGAACAACACCCTGTTTCCGCCAGGTGACAGGGATACACTATGAATGTTATCCTTAACATTTTTATGATAGGGGAGGGTGTTTTGGAAGTCGTAGCGGATGTTCACATTCACCTGTTGGCTGCTGCCATTCGTAAGGTCGAGGCGGAAAAGCCTTCCGCCAGATTCATATACCATCTGGCTCCCGCTCCCACTGGGCCACATAACGTCAAAGTCGTCATGAAAGGTAAGTTGTTTCAATGCCCCGGTTTCTACATTCTTCCCATAAATATTAAGCCATAGGTCTCTGTCGGATGCAAAATATACGGTGTTTCCATACCAGTGAGGGATGTGATCAGTACCCACCCAGTCAGTAAGCGCATCGCTGTGGTTTTTTTCAAGATCATAAAGCCATATGTTGGAGGCGCGGCCTCCTTTATAGCGTTTCCATGTTCTGAATTCCCTGTCTACCCAGGTAAAAGCCAGCTTTTTATTATCAGGAGACAATACGGCAAATCCTCCGTAGGGTACAGGCAATTCTTCTTCAAATCCTCCATCTACGGATATCAAAAAGTATTTGCTCATGCGATCACCGTACTCGGTACGGTTACTGCGAAAGAGAATTTTTTTGCTGTCGGCAGTCCAGTCCATGGGGACATTGTCGAAACCTCCCCTTTGTGGCATGGGTCCTACATCATTATAAAAGGTAAGTTGTCTGGGAGTGCCACCCCCTGAAGGCATGACATAGATTTGTCGGGAGCCAGAGTATTCGGCTGAGAATGCTACCCACTTACCATCCGGAGATAATTTGGGAAACAATTCCAATCCTTTGTGGCTGGTAAGTTTTCTGGCATCTCCACCCTGAGAATCGACAATCCATATATCACCTGCATATACAAATACAATCTGATCTCCGCTGATATGCGGGTATCTCATGAGACGGGCATCCCCGGCAGCATTCAAAATGAATGTACCAAGAAACAGGATACAAAACAGCGTTGTTTTTTTAAAATAACCTGGCATGTTCTTTTTTCTTTGATTAGGAAATAATGATCGGTAAGCCGGACAGGGAATATTACCTGCCCTGGGGTAAGCCTTCAAAGATAAAAAAAATGCCCAAGAAATCAGCCTGCCAGCATTTCTTTGATGCGTTCAACCGGCAGCTTCTCTGTCATGCCTTCGGCGTCAATGGTTTTGAAGAGGGTTTCTACAGACATGATTCCACTTTTCAAAACATAATGGAATATGGCATAAAGGGCAGCTGTTCTGGCGCCGATATTCCTAAAGTCATGCCTGAAAATTTCGGCTCCGGTAACTGGTGTTTCAAGGCTCTGATCTATCAGAAGCAGGCCCCCCTTCATTTGTTCTATCCGTTTTCTGCTGTGACCCAATCCGTCTTGGGAAGTAATGATGGCTATATCGGGTATGTCGATTCCATGAAAATACACGGGTTCCGGTGACAGGTTAACTTCGGCAGTAGAAAACCCAACCCCGACGGTAACAGGATAACTGCCCTTCTGGGTTACTTCAAGCCCGCAGGACATGGAGGCTTTGCTCAGTATGGAGGCAGCAAGTTGAATCCCTTCTCCGGCAGAACCGCTTATGACTACAGATACAGCCTTGTTCAGGTAATGATTGAACTCCTTCTGAATAGCCTTGGTGGCAGAAAACAGGTCGCTTGTTTTTTTTCCGCCCGGAAGCTGAAAATCATCCCTGCTGCGGGTCCACTCCCCGATTTCTCTGCCAGATTCAGCCACAATCTCGGCAAGCTTTCGTTTGGGATTCAGTTTGACGCCATAACTAGGACATATTTCCATCACCTCTGTCAGGGCAAAGCCTTTGCTGGCAAAGGCAACGGCCAGTTTATCCGATATATCGCCAATGCCCATAATCCTGGATACATAAGTTGCTCCCGCTGCGTGGGAGAGCGTGCAGATATCATAAGCTGTAAACGGATTTCCCTGAAATGAGGTGGTTGTGCGAAAACCCGTTGGAGTAAGTCCTGAGGTTTGTCCTCCGGTCATTCCATAAAGCATATTGTTATGGACAACAACGGTCATATTCAGATTCAGTCTTGCAGCCTCCATAATGTGTTGTAAACCAATGGTAGCTCCACCGTCTCCAATAAAAACAATTACTTTTTTCCCAGGCTCCTTTATCCCAAATGCTATGCCTGCACCAAGGGCGGCTGAACGGCCATGCAATCCATGCACCGTATGGGTATTCATGCAGCGATCAATGATCCCATGACAACCAATGTCTGTGACCATAATTACATCCAGGGGGTTAAAGCCCAGTTTCTCAAGCGCCCTGGCAGTATTTTTAGCGATCAGATCATGTCCGCATCCCTTACAGTAGGGAAGGACATCTGTATTGAGTATCCCATGGTTCATTTCAAAACCTCCTGTATGATTTCGTTTGGGTTGATCATTTTTCCAAGACTGCCTAAAAATCTGATGTGAGACGGAATGTGTTTTCCGTATATCAATTCCCCAAACTGGTTGTTGATGTTTTCTTCTGCCATTACACAACGGGTATAGCTGCCGATGATCTGACCATAAACTTCCGGTACGGGAAGCAGGGTTTTAGGAATCAGAAGAGAAACCTTTTTGCCCTGATTGCGTATCCCGATTACTGCTTCCCTGGCTGCAGAAGAAGTTATGCCATAGGCTACGACCAGGCATTCAGCTCCTTGCTGCTTATCGTATTCATAATAGACATGATCCTGCATTCGTTCGAGCACTTTATCTTCCAGTCTGAGTGTATTGGCCATTGCCTGTGGGGTGGTGTGCTGCAAAAGCCCCAGTTCGTCATGGGTTGATGCATTTAGCCTCACCTGGTAACGGGTCTGCGTAACTGCCAGAAAATCCGGGACACCATCAGTTGCTTTGTATGACTTGTATTCACAATCAAGTGTATAGTCTGGCCATACTACTTCAGAAATCTCATCCAGAAGATCGTAACGAAAACTTTTTTGGGTCATGACTTCTTCTTTGGAAGTAAGCAATACCACAGGTGTGCGCAATTCCACCGCTATTTGTGCTGCTTTTCCGGCCAGTGCATAGCAATCGGCAAAATCAGACGTACCCAGTACAGGAAGAGGGTGTCCTCCTGAGATGCTGCCCCTGAGAAGAAGCAGGTCGCCTTGGGCACCACAAGTGGCGGTACCTGTAGCAGGCCCCAGACGCTGCACCAACACAATGACCATGGGCAATTCCATCATATAGGCCATATTCACAGATTCAAGCATCAGCGCATATCCCGGAAAAGACGTTGCGGTAACCGGCAACCTCCTTGTTGCAGCCAGGCCTGCCATCCACTGCAGTGTCGTTATCTCGTCCGGAGCCGGCAGCATGAGCTCCATCCGCTGGCTTCCATATAAGTACAATAAATTGGCGGGCGTAATCGGATAGCCGATAAATGCATCGGCCCCTGATCTGGCAAGCGCCTCAATAATCAGTCTCGACCCGTCCGTAAGGACAGAGCCGACTTCATTGCTTTCTTGCATGAATAACTCCTTTTTTGATTAATTCCTGTATATCCTCGGGTCGAAAACCTAGTTTGCCTAATAATATCTCTGAGGTATGTTCTCCATAATGCGGTGGGGCATCAGGTTCTGTAACAGGATCATTTTCTCCATAAGAGAAGGCAACGGATCGAACTCCTGAAATGCTTTCCCCATCTTCATAAGTTGCCCTGAGCATCATTTGCCGGGATTCCGGAACCTCAAAAACTTCTTTCATATTGAATACGCCTCCGGCGGGGATGCGTTTCTGAGACAACAGCTCAAGTATTTCTTCACGGGTATATTGTCCAATAAGCGTTTGCAGTATGGTGTTGATCTCCTGTTTGTTTATAACCCGGTTTTGGTTTTTTTCAAATCTGGGGTCTGTAGCCAGCTCTGGTCGGCCCAGAGCCCTGACCAACTCCTGATACTGCTTGTCCGTTCCTGCAGCAATTACTATTTCACGCTTATCGGAAGTATTAAAAATGGTCCCATAGGGCACAATGTTGGGATGATCCGATCCCATTCGACGGGGGATGGTCCCTCCAACCAGCCAATTGGATGCCTGATTTGCCAGGGAAGCTATCCCTGATCTGAACAAAGATGCTTCAATATACCGCCCTTCACCATCCTGGTTTCGTGAGATCAGGGCAAGCAGTATGGCTTCTTTGAGCTGATGGGCAGCAAGGATATCCATCAGGGCCACCGGCATTTTAACCGGAGGTCCGCCAGCTTCACCATTCATGTAAGTAAAACCGCTCTCTGCCTGAATAATGGCGTCAAAGCCTGCCCTTGAATTGGTTTGGCCATATCCTGTAATATGGGCATAGATCAAACCCTTGTTGTTACTTCGGAGTCTGGCATAATCCACCTTGAGTTTTTCGGCATCGCCCGGTTTGTAACTTACCAAAACGATGTCAGCCATAGCTGCCAGTTTATAGACAATATCCAGCCCCCGGGTTTCGCAAAGGTTTAGGGCGATGCTTTTTTTGCCCCAATTCACACAAGAAAAATAACCGGAAATATCTGTGTCCGGGTCTTCCGTAGGAAGTTTCCATTTGCGTGTAACGTCACCATTGGTTGTCATGTTCTCAACCTTGATTACCTGGGCTCCGAGCTCGGCGAAGAACATTCCCACACTTGGCCCGGCCAGAACACTTGCCAGTTCCAAAACATTGAGACCTTTTAAAGCTTGGTTATTTGCCATAAATGATTTATTTGTCTGATGACAGTTTTTTGGGCTTTCTACGACCATACAGGTTGCCAATAAATATAAACAGCATGGCTGCTCCGATGGCAACATAGGTGTCCTGGATTACCGGTACACCAAACCGTTTTGCAACCAGATTAAGTATAACGGCTATTGTACCTCCAATAAAGGCAAGTCTGACACCTTCTACCGTGATCCAACCCCTGTAATATATACCCATCATAATCACAATGGCTCCAATGGCTCTGATGCCGTATGAAATATATGCCGTGTCCAGTACGGCTCCCGAACCATAATATGCCAGGGGTATGGTAAACACGTTTACTATAATTACCAGTTTTCGTGCCGTGGAAATGAGTTTTTGATCCGGGGCTGACTGATTGATCAGTCCGTGATAAATATCTTTGGTGGCAATGGTTACAACGGCAAAATTTACCGGGCCCACGGTTGATAGTATGGCCGCCAGAATGCCTGCCAGCGCCACACCTCCCAGCACGGGATGAATGAATTCAGGAGTGGTCATCAGGGTTGGCAATACCATTTTCATCATTTGCGGATTATTCAGATAGGGCTCTGTATCGAAAAACATACCTGTTTTTGCAATCAGACCCAATAGCGCCACCATGATTCCAAAAGGGGCAATAATAAGTGAAGACAGCACGGCGGATTTTCTTGCCACGGATGCAGATCTTGCTGCGAAAATGGGCTGTATGCTGGCCTGACCTGCCATTCCTCCCAGCACTCCCCCCAATATGAGGCTCCAGGCATAGCTTAAACCTCCGCTGAATGGATTATACAGGTTTTCAGGAGACCCAAGATTAACCAGGGTTTGCTGAAGTGCTCCCAGCCCGCTTACATGGTTAAGCCCGATAATCGCTGCGGCACCCATGCCAAAAAACATTACAATTACATGAATAATCCCGGTTATGGCCAGTGCATGCATTCCCCCGATATAAGTATACACCGTAATAATTAATGATGACAGGATCACAGAATGCAGCCAGGGGAAATCGAACATGGCAGAAATTACACTGGCACATGTTTGCAGCTGAACAAAGGCAAGGGTAATATAGGCAAACAGGAAAGCAACGGCTGAGATTGCCCTGGCTCTTTTCCCGAAAAGGTTCTCAAGCATTTCGCTGACCGTATGTACATTGTTGCTGCGGTAGTGCCTGGCCACGGTAAAACCAATGATGATCATACCAATGGCAGTTGAAATATTGTACAGTATTGGTTGCATGGTGCCAGTAGAAAATGCTTTCTCGCTTACACCAATAGTGCTCATGCCTCCCAGCCATTCCGATGCCACCACCACGGCACAGGCAATTACGCCCAGGTTGCGTCCGGCAACAAGGTAGTCAGCCGCTGACCTGCTGGCCATTTTTTTAGTAAACAGGGAGATCAGGGTAATCAGGCCAAAATAGGCTACGATAATGATCAGATAGATATTCATAGGAGGTGAATCTGAATGGGGTGTTTTTCAGGAAATCAGGCAAAATTAAAGAAATCGCGCGATTCGGCAAAAAAAAGGCTAAGTCCCCAAAAAAATACTTCCGGTACAATGATCCTTACGTGCACCAGTTACTGATGAAAGACAATTTGTCCTGCCCAAAAGTCTCAAAAGACCAAGAAATCCAAATATCATGGCTTCCCGGAATTCAATTATGGTGTCCGATGGAATCTCAATGATACAATCTTCCCTGGTGTAATGATGCAATCGGTCCATTAAAAAAGAATTGTAAACACCACCGCCACTTACCAGTATGCGTTTGCCCGAAAGATTGCGACAACATATAGCAATCTGTATGGCGGCATGCTCGCTGAAGGTATGCATCAAATCGGCATCGGAATGATAGGGGCTGATAAGCAAAGGGAATACCTGCTGTTCTACCCACTCTCTTCCCAGGCTGCGGGGTATGGGTTGGCTATAAAATGAAAGATCGTTGAGTTGATTAAGCACAGATGGAATCACAGTTCCCTGACTGGCCCAATAACCTCCCTTATCAAATCCATAGGTTTTCTCCGGTCGATTGTTGGATTCTAATGATCTGGCAAGATGATTCAAAACGAAGTTTACCGGACAAATGTCGAATGCCTTACGCTGCCCGTCATGCTCAAAGGATATATTTGCAAAGCCTCCCAGATTAAGGCAGGCATCATACATGGGAAAAAGCAAGGCGTCCCCGGCGGGAACAAGGGGGGCACCCTGCCCACCCAGGGCAACATCCCCAGTGCGGAAATCGCAAACCACCATTCTGTTGGAAGCGGCAGCAATGGCTGCTCCATGACCAAGCTGCAGGGTATACCCCAGATCGGGTCTGTGGAAAACAGTATGGCCGTGGCTGGCAATGGGTACGTCCGGCCCGATGGAATTTCTTTTGCTGAATGTCAGCATCTGTTTTCCGCAGTAGTTGCCATAGTCAATGTCAAGCCGGATTAACTCCTCTGCAGACATAAGATGGGCACTTCTGAGCCTGTTTTCAATCTCTTTTGGATAAGGATGGGTCTCGGCACTAAGTATCTGGTATTCCCATTGCCCTTCTGTTTCAGCAAACCGGCACCAGGCAATATCCAGCCCATCCAAAGAGGTTCCGGACATTGAGCCAATAATCTCCCACTCCATAATTAGAGCATTTCCAGTGTTTTTTCAAGGCGAATGCCACGCGAGCCCTTAACAAGGAAAACAAAGTTGCCTGGAACTTGTGTTTTTAAATAGGCAGCAGCTTCATCGGCATTCATAAACAGGCTTACGTTTTCTTTCTCTTTGGCTATAGATGAAAAGACAGGCCCGACCAGATAATATTGATCAAAACCTGCCTTAAGAGCTTTGTTCAATATGGCCTCATGTTCCATGATTTCAGATTCTCCCAGTTCGAGCATATCCCCAAGAATAACGGCCTTTTTTTCAGCAGGGAACTCTATAAAATTGTCCAATGCCGCTTCCATACTTGATGGGTTGGCATTGTAAGCATCCATGATAACCTTATTTCGTGAGGTTTGAATGATTTGAGAGCGGTTATTGGCCGGCACCCATGATTCAATGGCGTCTTTGATGTCCTGGCAGGGCACACCGAAATACAATCCCATGGTAATGGCTGCCATTACATTATCAAAGTTATACGCACCTGTAAGCCTGGTCTGAATGGTGTCAGATAATCCATTTGGAGCTTCTCCAA
>CAZFOI010000025.1:0-10662 GCA_964520605.1 uncultured Bacteroidales bacterium | reverse complement strand
TCAATGATTGCAGGGCCAGAGAGAAACTGCCTGCCTCCTGAACCAGGGTTTCATCCCCTTCAGTGGAAAATTTGAAAATATTCCAATTGGCATCTCCGTTTTCAAGAACCTTTAGTTTGATGCCGGGTTGGTGAAACACCAAGCGACTGACCCGATAAGGAGGTCCTTTGAATAATGCGGGCAGGTTAAAGGCAATATCCAAACGCCTCAGATCGGCCAGGGTGTCCCCGCTGAAACCATGCTCACCAATTACCCTGATATCCCGAACACTTACAGAAACCTCCGGAAACATCCTGAAAAGAGAAACCCCCACGCGCCCCACCTCTACCCTGGCCTCAACATGGCGGTTGATTTCTACCAGAATTCTTTCAGCAATTTTGCCTCTGAATAACCAGGGAAGCAACAGCATCAACATAAACAATACGGCCGGAATCGCAAGAAACCAAATCCATCGTCTTTTTCGCATAAGCAGAAGTTTTTTATACAGTCCATTGTCTCGCACAGTACCATCCCTGAAATATAACGAAAAAAATCCCCTGCATGTTTGGTGCCTGGCAAAAGAACCGCTTAGCCAAATCGGCAAAAAATCCATACCTTTGTGTTTCAATCTGTTTCGAAGAACCTGATTATGAAGCGCGGACCGATTATCATTTTTTTCCTATTCTGGATACCCTTTTTGGTCCAGGCCCAGATTCCGGAGGGATATTATGATGACGCCAGGGCCCTGGAAGGCAGTTCCCTCAGAGAAGCCCTGCACAGAATTATCCGCGGGCATACCAGACGATCTTATGCCCAATTGTGGCAGGACTTTTATTTTACGGACCGCAAGCCCAATGACATGGTTTGGGACATTTACTCAGACATCCCCCCTCCGGGCACTCCTCCCTATGAATATGAATTTTTCACCAACCAGTGCGTCCAGGTTGGCTCAGAAGGTAGCTGTTATAACCGGGAACACAGTTTTCCCACTTCCTGGTGGGGCGGAGGAACCTCCGCAGCAGACACCATGTATACCGATCTCTTCCACATCCATCCGGTAGACGGCTTTGTTAATTCTCTTAGAAGCAACTGGCCTTATGGAGAAGTTGCGGTTCCCACACGGGTAACCATGAACGGTGGCCGCTTTGGGCCAAATACATATTCTTATGATGGCCCCTCCTATACCGGGAATGCTTTTGAACCCATAGACGAATATAAGGGCGATCTGGCCAGGAATTACTTTTACATGCTCACCCGGTATATGCACCGCATAGAGGACTGGGCCGGAAATACCGCCATGTTGGAGGGCAAGGGATTTGCTCCCTGGGCTCTCGACATGCTGTTAAAATGGAACGACCAGGATCCCGTAAGTCAGAAGGAGGTTGACCGCAACAACGCCATATTTCAAATACAGGGCAACCGCAACCCCTTTATCGATTTTCCGGAAATGGCCTGCATGATCTGGGGCAAAGACTGTGTGTTTCCCATTGCCATACTGCAACCAACCCATTACCCCGCCCAACCGGAGGCATTTGATTCCATCAGTGTGCGCGCCTACATTTCCCATTCAGGCAACCTGCAATCGGTGGCACTTCTTTGGGGTGATGAGCCTGAAAACCTGGGCAATGTCATTCCCATGGGAGGGACAGATCAACACAATAAAACAACGCTGACGCCCATACCTCCCCGGCCGAACGCAAGCACCCTGCACTTCGCCATCGAGGCAACCAGTATAGAAAACAGGGTAACCCGATCCAGGGAATATCAGGTAATTATTGGAGAAACCCATGGGGGCGGCCTGGAAACATTCGGCCGGTCAGCCCTGCCGGGCAACCAATACACAGACGGCTCCTTTACCGGAAACAACGACATAGAATGGGTCTACACCCAGGCCCGAAGCCAGACCGGATATCCCATTGAAGGGAAAGGCATTATGTTGCGCAACCGGCACAGCAGCCTTACCGCACCCAGGATTCCGTATGGTATCAGCCGGTTTTCAGTAGAAATGCGCAAAGCATTCACTTCTGCCGACCCCCGGCAGCTGGCTTTGATAATCAATGGCAATGAAGTTGCCCGCTCTCAGGTTTTTGGACAATTTGCCGGAGAAAGCGATACCATTTACCGGTTTCAGGTAAACGACATCAACATTGCCGGAGATTTTTCCCTTTCACTTGTCATTCCATCGGAAGGCGACGAAAACCGGCAAATCGTAATTGACAATCTCGGCTGGCAGGAATACCACCCCAGATTTCTCTTTTCCAAACCGGCTGTTACCGGTTTCATCGGTTCGGAGATACCCACTGCAGACATCCCCTATTTTGTTGTAGGCAAGCAACTCAGCGGACCCATTGTGATTGAAACATATCCCCCTTTCTCTATTTCGGCAGACGGACAATATTTTGGCCGCGACCTGGTAATGAATCACAACGGCGATTTCTTTATGCAAGAAATTCTGATCCGCTACAGGCCTTCACAAGATGGTTTTCACCAGGCAAACATCTTACATCAGGCAAACCAGGGTGCCATTACCGGCATTCTGCCAGTTTCCGGATCAACCTCTTATATTACGTCTGTTGGCGATATTCCCGACTTTTCAGGCCCTCAAATGTGGACAAGAAATAACAGGCTGTTTTTTCGCACAGGATTTCTGATCGATGGCCCATTTGTGCTTGAAGTGTTTGCCCTTACCGGCCAGAAGCTGATCAGACAAAGCTTCGCCATGCCGGTTCATGATGGCATCCCCCTTCCCGAAGGACATCATGTCCTCATTGTCAGGATACATACCGCTTCCGGGGTTTACACCGAAAAAATCCCCCTTTTCTGATTCTTAGGACTACTTCCTTCTTCTGGTATTCTCCTGTCTGCCATAAGGCAAATTCAGACAGTAAGACGGCATTTTTTTGTATTTTTACTAAGCTTTAATAAATCTCTACCAATTACTGACTGCAACACCATGCGCCATCACATTTTCTCCCGGAGCACCCATCATATGTTTCCAAAAGCATTCTTGTTATTTCTCTTCTGCCTTTTTCTTTCAGGCCAGATAAGCTCCCAGGTAATTGGTGTTAACCCTCCCCTTCCCACGGCAGGTCAGGCGGTTGACATCATACTTAACACCCAGGGAACCGAGCTGGAGGGATACCAGGGGAACATTTATGTACACACAGGTGTTAATAACTGGCAGCATGTTATCGGTTCCTGGGGAAACAACAACACCCAGCCCAGGGCATTCCCCATAGGTAACAACCTCTACCGGCTGGAAATCCGGCCCGACATCCGGGCTTTCTATAATGTCCCCGCGGCAACTGAGATAAGCAGGCTTGCCATGGTGTTTCGATCTGCTGACGGGTCCAGGCAGACCAGACCGGATATTTTTGTTGATGTTAATCCTCCGGGGCTAAGAACCGCCTTCATCTCCCCATCGGGTCTTCAAAACATAGTGGAACTAACTGAGTTTGTAGACATCAGGGCGGCCGCCAATGAATCCGACTCACTGGTGCTGTATATCAATCAGCAACGCTTTGAATCAACGACCACAGGACAGATTGCCCTGCAGTTGCAAGCCAGCTTTAGCGGGCGTATCGACCTTCGTGCCATTGCCTATGGTCAGTCTCAAACGGCTGAAGCTTCGGCACATTTCTTTGTAAGACCGGATGTGACCTCAGAGCCTTTACCACAGGGCGTTCGAAACGGCATCAATTACATAAACAATCAAACCGTTACCCTGGTGCTTCATGATCCTCCGGCGAAAAAGCAACACGCTTTTGTGCTGGGAGATTTTAATAACTGGAGCGTTGGCGAGGAGTCCTATATGAAACGCAGCCCAGATGGCAAACATTTCTGGATTACCATCAGCGGCCTTACTCCGGGCAGGGAATATGCTTTTCAATACCTGGTAGACGGAGACCTGAGGCTGGCAGATCCCTACGCAGACAAAATTCTCGACCCCTGGCACGATGAAGAAATTGCATCAAGCCCGGGTCGTTACCCCGGACTGATTCCCTATCCTGCAGGAAAGACAAACCATGCGGTGTCTGTACTGCAGCCAGGAAGGGAGCCCTATCAATGGAAAAACAATGCCTTTGTGCCTCCTCCCGCAGAAGACCTGGTAATTTATGAATTGCTGATTCGCGATTTCCTTGAAAACAACACTTACGCAACCCTGAAAGACACCCTTGGGTATCTTAAAAACCTGGGGATAAATGCCATTGAACTACTTCCTGTTACCCACTTCGAAGGCAACCAAAGCTGGGGATACAATCCCGCCTTTTTCTTTGCACCTGACAAATACTACGGTCCAAGAAGAAAGCTCAAAGAATTCATTGATGAAGCCCACGGCATGGGCATGGCCGTAATCACTGACATGGTATGGAACCACAGCTATGGGCAGTCTCCCCTGCTCAGAATGTACTACGACCAGCAGAACAACCGGCCATCGAATGACAATCCCTGGTATTCAGACCCGATCTTTGCCAACCCGGCCATGAACTTTGGCTATAAATTCGATCACGGCAGCCCTTATTTTATTGAGTTCATGGATCGTGCCAACAAACACTGGCTGGAAGAATACCGCGTTGACGGTTTCCGATTTGACCTTACCAAGGGTTTCACCACCCGCTTCAAAGGGCCTTCTGACCCCTGGGGCAGCCTGTATGACCAGGAAAGGGTAGACAATCTGGTGCGCATGTACCAGCAGATCAAAACCATCAACCCAAATGCCTACGTAATCCTCGAACACCTGGCTGACAACCCGGAAGAAACGGTTCTGGCCAATAACGGCATGATGCTGTGGGGAAACCTTTCCCATGCCTACCAGGAAGCATCCATGGGTTGGTTGCAGAACAGCAATTTCGACTGGATCTCCTGGCAGCGCCGAAACTGGAACGCTCCACAGGTAATTGGTTATATGGAAAGCCATGATGAAGAACGGATTCTTTTCAAAAACCTCAATTTTGGAAACGAGTCCAATGCCGATCACAACACCCGCAACCTGGATATTGCCCTGCATAGGGGCGGACTGCTGGCCACCTTCTTTTTCACCATCCCCGGACCCAAGATGATATGGCAATTCGGCGAAATGGGTTACGACTATTCCATCAACCGCTGTCCCAACGGCACCATATCTGACGGATGCCGCACAAGCCCCAAGCCCGTCAGATGGGATTATCTGGAAGTTCCTTCCCGCAGGCGTTTGCACGACATTTATGCCGCCCTTATCAGGCTTAAAACCGAAAACGAGGTGTTCCGCACCAATGATTTTCAGCTTGCCCTGGGTGGCGCCATGAAGCGCATCCACCTGAACCACCCGGGACAGAAGGTAACCATATTGGGAAATTTCGGCGTGAGCGAAGCCGAAATCAATCCCAACTTTCAGGAAACGGGACGCTGGCATGAATTCTTCACCAGACGCGAACTCCAGGTTCAGAACGTAAACCAGCCGATTCTCCTGCGCCCGGGCGAATACCACATCTATTCCACAAGCCCTTTCCCCCACCATGGCATGCCCATTGAAGACATAAGGGAAGAAGGCAGCATTCAGGTCTTTCCCAATCCCTCATCCAGGGGCATATACTTTGAAACCTGGCTGCCGGTAGACGGACAGGTAAGCCTCGACATCTACTCTTTGTCTGGTATGCGTGTGTTTAGTCACAGCGAGCCGGCAAAAGCCGGAAATTACGATTTCTTCTGGGATGCCTCTGCCAATCCCCTGGGACCACCCCCTCCCGGGATTTACCTATATCGCCTGATGGCAGGAGACACCGTGCACTCAGGAAAAATCAGCATCGTCAGATAAACTATCAGGTATTCCAAAGCCAATAACCCAACCCATGCATATTATCTCTTATAACGTTAACGGCATTCGCTCGGCCATTTCAAAAGGGTTTATACAATGGCTGGAAGATACGGCTCCGGATGTGGTGTGCCTGCAGGAAACCAAGGCCCAACCGGAACAAATCCCGTCCATGGACTTTCGCTTAATTGGTTACGAGAGCTACTGGTTTTCTGCCCAAAAGAAGGGATACAGCGGGGTGGGCATATTGTCGCGCAGGGAGCCGGATCATGTGCAATACGGCATGGGTATGCCAGACTACGATAACGAGGGTCGCCTCATACGGGCCGACTATGGCGACCTGAGCGTGATCAGCGTATACCACCCAAGTGGCAGCAGCGGAGAAGAGCGCCAGCAATTCAAAATGCAGTGGCTGGAAGACTTTCTTGGGTATATTCTAAACCTGCAAAAAACCCGTCAGAAACTCATCATTTCCGGGGACTTTAATATCTGCCACCAGGCCATCGATATCCACGATCCGGTGCGAAACGCAAATGTATCCGGTTTCCTTCCCGAAGAAAGAGAGTGGATGACCCGCTTTCTGAATGCCGGATTTATCGATACCTTCAGGCATTTTCACAAAGACCCCGGCCAATACTCCTGGTGGAGCTTCCGCGCCAACTCACGGCAAAAAAACCTCGGCTGGCGCATCGACTATAACATGGCAAGCCGGAACCTCGCCGAAAACCTCAAATCTGCCGGAATAATGCAAGAAGTAGTGCATTCGGATCATTGTCCGGTGGGGGTTGAGGTTCGTAGTTCGTAGTTCGTAGTTCGTGGTTCGTAGAGGGGAAAGGGGCCGTTTAAGGATTTGCCATAGTCTGCAAGCTTGTTTTTTTGGACATTTGGTTTAATGATAATAAACCGGTTCGAAAGATTATTGGCCTGGCAAAAAGCACAGGATCTGGCATTTGAGATGTACAGGACTTTTGGCTCTTTGAAAGATTTTGGTTTCCGGGATCAGATTCTTAGGGCTTCGGTTTCGGTTTCAAACAATATTGCTGAGGGATTTGGTCGGAAAACCAATGCAGATTTTGTAAGATTTCTATATATTTCTTTAGGATCATGCTATGAAATACTGTCAATGCTCTATCTTTCTGAAAGATTGTGCTATACTGAAACATCACACAATAAACAATTGATAAAAAATGTTGAAGAAGTAATCAGAATCATTCAAGGATTGATCCGACATTTGAAAAAACACGAACCACGTGCCACAAACTAAGCACTTCGTACTACGAACTACGAACCACGAACCACGAACTAATAACCACGAACCATGATTTACAAACTACGAACCACGAACTACCTTTTTATTTTCCTGGTGGTTGTCTTTTCTTCCTGCGTTTCCACCAAACGCTTTAATGAACTTGACACCCGATATCAGCGCGGGGTGCAGGAGAATGAGCGACTTCGTTATGAATTGGAAACAACTTCACGGCTTAATGAACGCCTGTCATTACAGATGGCCATGCTGCGCGAGGATACCACCAGACTGGGCATACAGCTCAGGCAAACTGCACTGAATCTGGAACAGCTTCAGACTACCTATAATCAGGTGGTGGAATACAATCAGAGAATCCTTGAAGGCAGGGAGGAAGAGACACGCACGATACTGACGCGCCTGCAGGGGGCCCAGGAAGACCTTCAAAGACGCGAAGATGAACTCAAGGCCAATACGGCTATTTTAGAGGCCAAACAAAAAGACCTTGAGCAGCTTATGGCAGAGATGCAGCAAAAGGAGCTCCGGCTGGGAGAACTGGAGTCCATACTTAACCGTCAGGACTCTGTTGTTGGGGCACTTAGAAACTCTGTGTCGGCTGCCTTGCTGGGATTTCAGGGCAATGGGCTAAGCGTCGAGGTTCGCAACGGCAAGGTGTATGTTTCCCTGGAGGAAAGCCTGCTTTTTGCCACTGGCAGCACCGTGGTTGATGCCCGTGGAGAGCGCGCGCTGAGGGAGCTTGCCCGGGTTTTGGAACAGAATCCCGACATCAACATCATGGTAGAAGGACACACCGACAATGTACCCCTGAGAAGCGGCAGTCTGATGAAGGACAACTGGGATCTGAGTGTGCTGAGAGCCACCAGCATATTGCGCATACTGCTGAATAATGGCCAAATTGATCCGCAGCGGATCCTGGCTGCAGGAAGGGGAGAATTTATGCCGGTAGAAGAAGGCAATACTCCGGAAGCCCGCCGCAAAAACCGCCGAACGGAGATCATCCTCACGCCCAGGCTTGATGAATTGTTCCGGATTATTGAAACCAATTAACATCAGGGTTACATATGCAGCCGTTTTTATCGGCACACCTTGATTTACACTGGTTTTTCAGGGAATTATAAGAGAATTTTATATATTTACTTCAAACTTAAACCCCTGAAGCATGAAAACCCTGAATCTTAACCTGAGTAACCTGGAAGACGCCCTTCCCGAGGATTTTACCCCTGAGCAGAAGGCAAAGGCAAAAACATTGTTTTACAAGGAATTAGCCTATAGGGCACACGATTTCTACAACGGAAAAATGCAAACCCTTCCCAAAGCCCCTGTGCTTGGGTTCAACTGGTTCAATGCCTGGTATACACCGGGGGTTTCAAAAGTTTCTACCAGTATTCGCGATAACAACGACGTTTCCTATGAATTGTCCAACAGGGGCAATCTGGTAGCGGTCATCAGCGACTCCACAAGGGTACTCGGCGACGGGGACTGCACGCCTCCCGGCGGACTGGGTGTTATGGAAGGCAAGGCTTTTCTAATGAAATATCTGGGTGGGGTTGATGCTGTAGCCCTATGCGTAGACAGCCGTGGAAAGGATGGGAAAAACGATCCGGAAAAAATCATTGAGTTTACCAAAATGGTGCAACACAGTTTTGGTGCGGTAAACCTGGAAGACATCTCACAGCCCAATTGCTACCGTGTTCTGGACGTACTTCGCGAAGAGTGCGACATTCCCGTATGGCATGATGATGCCCAGGGCACGGCCTGCGTTACCCTGGCCGGACTGATTAATGCCCTTAAACTGGTAGATAAAAAGATAGGCGATGTTAAAATCGTTTATTACGGGGCAGGAGCCTCCAATGCAACCATTGCCCGCATTGTGAATGCTGCCGGTGCCGACCCGGCCAAATCCATCATGTTCGATACCCGCGGAGCACTGCACCACAATCGCAAAGACATTGAGGCCGACAAACGTTTTTACCGCAAATGGGAACTGTGTCTGGCCACCAACCCTGACTGCGTTGAAACCATGGAAGAAGCCATGAAGGGCGCCGATGTATTGATCGCCCTTTCCCAGCCGGGGCCCGATGTGGTAAAAAAGGAATGGATCCGGGCCATGGGAACCAAGCCCATTGTTTTTGTATGCGCCAATCCGGTACCTGAAATCTATCCTTACGCTGCCAAGGAAGCCGGAGCCTATATTGTGGCAACCGGACGCGGAGACTTTCCCAATCAGGTTAACAATTCTCTCGGGTTCCCCGAAATTCTCAAAGGGGCCCTGATGGTAAGGGCAAAGAAAATTACTGACAATATTGCCATCGCTGGTGCTGAATCCCTGGCTCGGTATTCAGAAAACAGGGGAATTGATATTGAAAACATCACAGCCAAAATGGATGAGGCAGATGTTTTCCCATATGAAGCAGCCGATGTGGCCATGCAGGCCATTAAGGACGGAGTGGCCCGCAAGGAAATGACCTGGCAACAAGCTTATGATCAGGCCAAGGCAGACATTGAACATGCCCGCAAAACCACCTACTTTTTGGTAGAAAATGGCCTTATCGCCGCTCCTCCGCAGGAAATGATTCAGGCCGCATTGCAATTTGCCATTGATTCGGTACGTTGATGCTTTAGACGCCAGTTACCCTTTTAGCCCAATATGATTGCATTTATCCAAGGCACCATAGAAGAGAAAAACCCCGCTTACCTGGTAGTTAACTGCCAGGGGGTGGGGTATCTCATTCACATTTCTCTCTACACTTACAGTCATGTACCAGACTCCGGCATGGTACGCATCCTTACCCAGCAGATCGTTAGGGAGGATGCCCATATTCTGTATGGGTTTTCGGATGCTGATGAGCGCGAGCTTTTCAGGCATTTGATCACCGTAAGCGGAGTGGGCCCAAATACTGCCCGCATGGTTCTCTCATCCATGAACCCGGCTGAGATACGGACTGCCATTGTAAGCAACAACACCTCTGTACTACAGTCTATTAAAGGAATCGGCGCCAAAAGCGCGCAACGCATCATCGTAGACCTGAAAGACCGTCTGGAAAAAGAAGGTATCTTTGCAGGCGAGAATTTGGTTCCGGCAGACAATACAATCCACGAAGAAGCGTTATCAGCATTAGTAATGCTTGGATTTACAAAGGCTTCGGCACAAAAAGCCATTGCAGGTATCCTGAAAAACAACAAAGGAGAACGCCTGTCTGTCGAAACCCTGGTAAAGGAAGCATTGAAAAATGTTTAGGCGGTTCACTTAATACTTTTCTGCGTGCAAAAAGGGAGATTCAGGTTTTCGTTGTTGATGGCTGCATGCTTTGCTGTTGTTCTGGGCATATACGATAAGGGGTTACAGGGCCAGGGGCTTCCGGATGCCCTCCGTAGCAGACCTGACACCACCCTTAAACTTCCGGAGCCTTCAAATATCCGCGAAGAAATTACCTTCGACCCCACTACAGGGAATTATATTATCCGCAGGAAGGTTGGCGAAATGCAGGTTGGCCCTCCCACTGCCATACCTTTTTCTGATTACCTCAGATACGATCTTGACCGGGGACTCCAATCATACTGGCGGGAGAAGGCCACCCCTCAGCCTTTTGAGCGCAGGGATGGTCTTATTCCTGAAATCTACGTTGGC
>CAZFOI010000024.1:0-10820 GCA_964520605.1 uncultured Bacteroidales bacterium | reverse complement strand
GTTTACCCTCACCCAGGTTCCAAATTTCACGTAATCCGGAATGGGGCCACCGTTAGACCTTTTTTCAAACTCAGGGATGCCCTCCTGGTTCAGATGTCTTTCATAGGCAATTTTGCTTGGTCTGTCTTCTTTTCTGTTCATGTGCAATATCTTGTTTTCCAGGCTTTTATGGTTGCAAATAAAGCCCCTGATTTACTCAGAAACCACAAAAGTAAGAATAAACTCTTAGCAATACCTACTCAATCGTTTAAATTTAATCGAAAAATCGGGCCTGCAAAGAATCCCGGGTTTGACCGATTGTTTTAAATTTACAGCAGTCGTTACCCATCAAGCACTTACAAAAACCAACGGATATGAACCAATCCCATTGGAGCAGGAGAAAGGCCCTGAAAGCCATGGGCCTTGGCTTTGCAGGATTTATGATTCCAGCGCATTTCAAGGATCTGAAAGGAGCGAGCGTTTCGTTTGAAGAGATATGGACAGACCCCTTTGTGCCGGAAAAACCGGTTACTGCCATTACCCTGGGTGCAGGCGCCAGAGGGAATACCTATGGCGATTTTGCCTGGCACTTCCCTGAAATGCTCCGCATTGTGGGGGTTGCTGAACCCAATGATATTCGCAGGGAACGCTATGGCAGGCGACACAGCATCCCTGCTGCACAGATATTCTCTTCATGGGAACAGGTGTTTAAAAGGCCGAAATTTGCCGATGCCATTATTATCAGCACCCCTGATGACCTGCATTACGCCCCTTGTATGGCAGCCCTGGATCTGGGCTATGACATATTGCTTGAAAAACCGATTGCACCCAGCGAGCAGGAGTGCAGGGATATACTGAACAAGGCCAATCAGACCGGCCGCATTGTTGCCGTTTGCCACGTGCTCCGCTACGCACCCTATTTCCAAAAAATGCGTGCATTGCTTAAATCCGGGGCCATTGGCAACATCATCAGCATGCAGCATTTCGAGCCCATCCAGCATGTTCACATGGCACATTCCTATGTAAGGGGAAACTGGCATGACTCAGATGCATCAACACCCATCATACTGGCCAAATCCTGCCACGACCTGGATATGATGCGATGGCTGATAGACAAACCATCAAAAAGCATTGCGGCTTACGGCGATCTATCCTGGTTCCGGGAGAAAAACGCCCCGACAGGCAGCACCCCGAGGTGCATGGATGGTTGCGCCATTGAATCCGAATGTCCGTATTCAGCACTAAGGATTTACCATCGAAACCGCCACTACATTTATGTGTTTGATCTCCCCGAAGAGCAGGAGAAACAGGGTGATGCCATATTGGATTACCTGCGCACCACCAATTATGGAAAATGTGTTTACCGCCTTGACAACAATCAGCCAGACCATTACGTCTGTGCCATGGAGTTTGCCGATGGTGTAACGGCAAGTTTCAATATGGAGGCATTTACCTCCTATCATGGAAGGCGAACCAGGGTTATGGGCTCCATGGGCGACATTGACGGTGACATGAGGACCTTCACCCTGTCCGACTTCAGAACCGGAGAGTCAACCGTATTCGACAACCAGGCAGAAGACACTGATCGCTACCGAAACTCCGGACATGGCGGAGGTGATTTCCGCCTGATGCACGATTGGGTAACGGCCATAGCCAAACAGGATCCCGGCATACTCACCTCTGGCATCGATGCGTCCATTGAAAGTCACCTGATGGCCTTTGCTGCAGAGAAAAGCCGGTTGGGAGGGGGGAAAGAGGAGGTCTGAGCAGACAAAATGATTCGTTTTTGTATTTGCAGTTTACATTGTTTTGACGTATTTTTACGTCATATTTTCATACTTTTATCCCATGAAAAAAACGGATGGTTTCACTGAAATTCAGCACATCAGGGCCAAGCTTTTTAAGGCCCTGGCACACCCCGCCCGCCTGGCTATTTTGGAACATCTTGCTGAAATCAGAACATGTATTACAGGCGATATCACAGGGGAAATTCCTCTTTCCCGCACCACAGTTAACCAACACCTGAAAGTGCTTAAAAACGCCGGTCTTATCAAAGGAACCGTTGCTGGCGTTAAAACGAACTACTGTCTGAATCCCGCAGCGATCAGGCTGTTACAGAAAGACGCCCAGGAGTTTCTGAAAAGACTGGGCGCCCTGCCTCCCGCTTGTTAAACACAACCACATTGCTAACTCACAGACTCACGACTTCACAGACTAACGACTTTACAGACTAACGACTTTATAAACAGACAACTTGTTTCCCATGAAAATCCTGATCCTTTGTACCGGAAACTCCTGCCGCAGCCAGATGGCCCATGGGTTCCTGGCTTCTTTCGACAGCCGGATAACCGTTTGCTCTGCCGGAACAGAAGCTTCCGGAAAGCTCAACCAACAAGCCGTTGAAGTGATGAACGAAATCGGCATTGACATCAGCCATCACACCTCTGATTCGGTAGAAAAATACCTTAATGAACCATGGGACTATGTAATCACTGTTTGCGGAGGAGCCAATGAGGCCTGCCCTGCTTTCATGGGACAGGTAACCCACCGGCTGCATATTGGTTTTGATGATCCCTCTCATGTATCAGGAAGTCCGGAGTTTATCCGCAGCGAATTTATCCGTGTTCGGGAAGAAATCAGAAGCGGATTTTATCGATTATACCAGGAAGACATTTTACCACAACTAATATAACTCGATTTAAAAATGAGCGATTTTAATCAAAATGCAAAGGCCGGGGGTATTAGCAGAAAGTCTATCGGGTTTTTTGAGAAATACCTCACCATCTGGGTAGCCCTGGGCATAGTGGCGGGGATAACTATAGGGCTGCTGGCAGGAGATGGCATTCAGATCATCAGCAGCCTGGAAATAGCCAGGGTAAACATCCCGGTTGCCATACTGATCTGGCTGATGATATATCCCATGATGCTGCAGGTAGACTTTTCCAGCATCCGGAAAATCGGACGCAAACCACGAGGGGTAATCTGGACTTTGATCATCAATTGGGCCATAAAGCCTTTTACCATGGCGTTTTTTGCCTGGATCTTTTTTTCCAAATTATACTCAGCCTGGATAGACCCTTCCCTGGCCGGTGAATACATTGCAGGTGCCATTATCCTGGGAGCAGCGCCCTGTACTGCCATGGTGTTTGTTTGGTCATACCTCACCGACGGAGACCCCAATTACACCCTGGTGCAGGTTTCTGTCAACGACCTGATTATCCTCGTTGCCTTTATCCCGATTGTGGGTCTTTTGCTGGGCATTACCGATGTAGTCATTCCATACGACACCCTGGTGGCCAGCGTGGTAATTTTTGTTGTGGTTCCGCTTGTTGCCGGAGTAATAACGCAGCGGATACTGATAAAATCAAAAGGCCCGGAGTGGTTTAAGGGAACATTTCTGCCCCGGCTGAAACCCCTAAGCATTGTAGCCCTGCTGGTTACCCTGGTGCTTCTTTTTGCCTTCCAGGGCCAGAACATTCTGAACAACCCCCTGATCATCCTGCTGGCAGCAATTCCCCTGGTTATCCAAACCTATTTTATCTTTTTTATTGCCTGGTACGGGGGTAAGAAATTAAAGCTGACCCATGCCGTATGTGCCCCTGCAGCCATGATTGGTGCCAGCAACTTCTTTGAACTGGCGGTAGCGGTGGCCATTGCCCTTTTTGGCCTGCAATCTCCGGCAGCACTGGTAACCGTTGTAGGGGTTTTGGTTGAAGTTCCTGTTATGCTCTCGCTGGTGGCTTTCGCCAACAGGAAAAGGTACTAAAGACAATTCTAAATCCCGCATCCAGGGGACTTATTTGCCTCTACAGCGCCAAATTGCGTGGGCTAAAAACAACAACGGCCTGATTGTCATCAGACAATCAGGCCGTTCTGGTAGCCCCGACAGGAATCGAACCTGTATCTAAAGTTTAGGAAACTTCCATTCTATCCATTGAACTACGGGGCCAAAAACAGGCTGCAAAGATACACAAGAATTTTTATTGAAAAACCCCTGTGGTTTGAAAAATCCCCTCATTGCCATTTAAGGCTTTCCGGCTTACTGTCAAAATCAGTTAACAGGCGAACCGTTTGGAAAATCTTTCGTTGGGGCAATCATGCAGAGATCGCCCTGATCGTTTTCGGCCATCAGCAGCATTCCCTGAGAGGCAATGCCCTTGATGTTTCTTGGTTCAAGATTGGCCAGCAGCACGGCCCTTTTCCCAATCAGGGACTCGGGCTCATACACTTCTGCAATACCTGACACCACCGTTCGTTTGTCCATTCCGGTGTCCACTTCCAGTTTCAGCAGCTTTTTGGTCTTTGCTACCTTTTCGGCAGACAATATGGTAACCAGCCGGATGTCCATCTTCGAAAAATCATCATAGGAAATCGCTGGCTTCATGGCCGGGACAGAGGGAGCAGCCTGGTTGTCGACCCTTGTCTGATTCAGTTTCTGCACCTGTTGTTCAATCTCGGCATCTTCAATCCTATCGAAGAGCAGCTCAGGCGTATTGATCAGATGTCCTGAGGCAAGCAGGTTTCCGCCAGCCTGATCCCATTTGGTCTCTTGTAAGTTCAGCATATTGCCAAGTTTCTCCGAAGTGAATGGCAAAAACGGACGGCACAACACAGCCAGGTTGGCACAAATTTGCAGGGAAACATTCAGAATTTGCGCAACCCTTTCAGGGTTTTCCTTAAATATCTTCCAGGGTTCTGCATCAGTAAGGTATTTGTTGCCCAATCTCGCCAAATTCATCAGTTCCGCCAGGGCTTCCCTGAAACGGTATTGCTGAACAGACCTGCCAATACTATCGGGGAAGGCCTTCAGCTGCTCCAGGGCAAGCCGGTCTGCTTCCGGCAGCTCCCCATCGGATGAAGGCACTTTTCCCTCAAAATACTTATGGGTAAGCACCAGGGTGCGGTTTACAAAGTTTCCAAAAATGGCAAGCAGTTCACTGTTGTTGCGGGTTTGAAAATCCTTCCAGGTGAAGTCATTGTCCTTGGTCTCGGGAGCAGCGGCACAGAGCACATAGCGCAACACATCCTGCTTACCGGGAAACTCCTTAAGGTATTCATGCAGCCAAACAGCCCAGTTTCTGGAAGTAGAGATCTTGTCTCCCTCAAGGTTCAGGAATTCATTGGCAGGGACATTGTCAGGAAGAATATATGACCCTTCTGCATGCAACATCGCCGGGAAAATAATGCAATGAAACACAATGTTGTCCTTGCCAATAAAATGTACAAGTTTGGATTCAGGGTCTTTCCAGTATTTCTCCCAGTCGATGCCCTTTTGCTCGCCCCATTCCCTGGTAGCTGAGATATACCCGATGGGGGCATCAAACCATACATACAACACCTTGCCTTCTGCTCCCTCCACGGGAACCTTAACACCCCAGTCCAAATCCCGGGTTACCGCGCGGGGCTGAAGACCCAGGTCTATCCATGATTTGCACTGCCCATACACATTTGCCTTCCAATCATCTTTATGCTCCTTCAAAATCCACTGCCGCAGCATGGGTTCATATTGATCAAGCGGAAGATACCAGTGGCGGGTTGCCTTCATAACAGGAGGGTTCCCGCTAAGCACAGAGCGGGGGTTGATCAGGTCTGTCGGGTTCAGGGAGGTGCCGCAGTTCTCGCACTGGTCGCCATAGGCGCGCTCAAAGCTGCAATGGGGACAGGTGCCGGTAATGTATCGGTCGGCAAGAAACTGCCCGGTTTCTTCATCAAAATATTGCTCGGTTTCCTTTTCAATGAAGCCTCCGGCATCGTATAGCTTTTTAAAAAAGGCCGATGCTGTTTCATGATGGAGAGGGGAAGAGGTCCGGCTGTAAACATCAAACGAAATTCCAAACTCCTGAAATGAATCCCTGATTATGTTATGGTACTTGTCTACCACATCCTGAGGTGAGATGCCTTCCTGGCGTGCCTTGATGGTAATGGGAACCCCGTGCTCATCGCTCCCTCCGATAAAAACCACATCTTCTCCCTTCATGCGAAGGTAGCGTGCGTAAATGTCGGCAGGGACGTATACACCGGCCAGATGTCCGATGTGAATGGGGCCATTGGCATATGGCAGGGCCGATGTTATGGTATATCGCTTAAAGGTTTTTGACATGTTTTATGGCAGATTGGTTTGTTATCGGATGCAGTTGACATATGCTTCAAGGTGCAAAGATAAGCATTGTGGGTGTTTAGTTTTTTGATTTAAAGCATTAACTTTGCACGAATAAACTGACGAAATGTCATACCCATGGACATTCAATCCATAAAACAGCGTTTCGGAATCATCGGATTCTCCTCAAAACTTGACCGGGCCATTGATGTGGCCATGCAGGTGGCGCCTACCGATATCACGGTAATGATAAGCGGGGAAAGCGGCACGGGGAAAGAGGTGTTTCCCAAGATCATCCATCAGTTAAGCCCCAGAAAACACGGTCCCTATATTGCCGTTAACTGTGGGGCCATTCCTGAAGGAACCATAGATTCCGAACTTTTCGGACATGAAAAAGGGGCCTTTACCGGCGCCCATGACGCCCGAAAAGGGTATTTCGAAGTAGTTAACGGAGGCACGATTTTTCTTGATGAGGTGGCAGAATTGCCCCTGCTCACACAGGTTCGCCTTCTCAGGGTATTGGAATCCGGGGAGTTCATCAAGGTGGGGTCATCCAAAGTGCAAAAAACCGATGTCAGGGTTGTGGCAGCCACCAATGTAAACATTCAGGAAGCCATTGCCTCCGGCCGTTTCCGCGAAGACCTTTTTTATCGTTTAAACACGGTTCCGATCATTGTTCCGCCCCTTCGGGAGCGAAAGGAAGACATCGTTTTGCTGTTTAAAAAGTTCTCTTCGGATTTTGCCGCCCGCTACCGAATGCCGCCGCTTCAACTTACCTCCGAAGCGGAAGAACGTCTGCTTAATCATCGCTGGACAGGAAATATCCGGCAGTTGAAAAACCTGGCAGAACAGATCAGCGTAATTGAAAGTGAACGCCTGGTTTCCGGAACAACCATTGCCCGATACCTGCCAGACGATCAGGCAACCCGCCTGCCGGTCTTGCTTAAAGACAGCGGTCAGGCCACTGCGGGATTCTCCGAAAGGGAATTGCTCTATCAGGTTTTGTTTGACATGCGCCGGGACATTACCGAAATGAAGAAGGTTATTACCGAAATCCTTCAGGAAGGACACTCAGCCCCCATGGATGAAAGGGCCCGCCTAATAGACCAGCTGTATCAGGAAAAGGATCTTCCACAGGTTTGGCATGCAGGAGATGAGCCCCCGGTTGTTTCGCCCGAAGTACACCATCAGGTGGTTGATGCCTATGAGGAAGAGGCCCATGAGGTTTATGAAGAAAGCCTTTCCATTCAGGACAAGGAAAAAGACCTCATCGTACGGGCACTCCAGAAATACGGAGGCCGGCGAAAAAAAGCGGCCCAGGAACTGGGAATCTCTGAACGCACCCTGTACAGAAAAATCAAGGAATATGAAATCTGACCTGATGGGTAAAGGCATGCCGGCTGCTCTGGTTTTCCTGCTTATGGGTCTTGTTGCCCTGATGCCGTCTTGCGGTTTTTACTCATTTACAGGGGCCAGCATTCCTGCTGAAGCCAGAACCATATCCGTGGCCTTTTTCCCAAATGATGCACAATTGGTTCAGCCCACCCTGAGCCAGCGTTTTACCGATGCCCTGCAGGTAAAATTCCAAAGACAGACCAGCCTGAGGCTGATTGAAAGCGACGGGGACCTGCATTTCGAAGGCAGCATCACCGGGTATAGCACCCAGCCCATCGCCATTTCCGGAGACGATCAGGCAGCCCTGAACCGCCTTACCATTACCGTTCGGGTAATCTTTGTGAACCGCTTTGATGAAAAAAACAGTTTTGAACGAAGCTTTTCCCGCTTCTATGATTACCCAAGCAACTTAAGCCTTAACCAGATAGAGAATGATGCCATTGATCTCATTAATGAAGCACTGGTTGAGGACATTTTCAATGCAGCCGTTGTAAACTGGTAGTTCATGCATTCAGGATCAGACATACTTGGCGCACTGGTATTGGACAATCAGCCCATGAACGAAGACAGCCTGGGCCTGTTGGAAGCATATTGCCGGGAACACCCTTATTGCCAGACGGCACATATGCTCAGAATAGGCAACCTAAAGGTTTTGGGAAGGCTAACCGACAATCTTCTCAGGGAGGGTTTCTTTCTGGTTTCCCATCCGGCCCGTTTACAGGCCTGGCTAAACACTCTGGAAAACAGCAGGCCAGACAAAGCACACAAAGAGGCTGTTTTAGACAGGGGGATCAGAATTCTTGACGACCCATCAGATGAACGCCATGCAAAACAGCGTGAGCTGATTGAACGCTTTCTTCAGAGCGAACCCCGCATCCAGCCAAAAAAGGAACTGCTTTCCAGCGAGAACATTGCGGCAGACAGCCTCAAAGATCAGGCAGATCTGGTGAGCGAAACCCTGGCAGATGTTCTGCACAAACAGGGCAACAGCCGGAAGGCCATGGAGATCTACCAAAAATTATGTTTGATTTATCCGGAAAAAAGCAGTTACTTTGCAAAAAAATTGCAAGCTATTAAAAACGAATCAAAATTAGACGATTAAGTAATGGGCGCATATGTTTTAATTTCCGTTCTTATCCTGATTACCTGTATTTTGCTGGTACTTATTGTACTGGTGCAAAACTCAAAAGGCGGTGGTCTGGCATCCAATTTTTCATCCAGCAACCAGGTTATGGGCGTTAGGAAAACCACTGATTTTCTCGAAAAATCTACCTGGACTCTTGCCATCGTATTGTTGGTACTCAGCCTTGGATCTACCTTTGTCATTCCGCGTTCCGGAGCATCAAGGGGCGTTCAGAGCGAAATCCGCGACCTTGTTCCGGCAACGGATGTACCTCCGATTGATCTCCAGCGGCCAGCCACCCCGGCAGCCGAACCGGCCACCGAGGATTAAGACTTTCAAACACAACCCAGGGGTTGTACAGGCATCAACCAAAAAGTGTCAGATTGGCATACCCGTCTGACACTTTTTTTTATTGCTTCCGGCCAAGGCATGCAAATTTGTCCTGAAATAAGGGAATATCCGGTTTTGGCACAAAATATGAAACGCAAAAAGCATCCATTTGTAAACATCATTGTTAAACCAATAAAAATCAGAAAAAATGGCAAAAGTAAACATCAAACCTTTAGCAGATCGAGTTTTGGTTGAGCCTGCAGCCGCCGAAGAAAAAACCGCCGGTGGCATCATCATTCCTGACACTGCCAAGGAAAAGCCCATGAAGGGAACTGTTGTGGCAGTTGGCGCAGGAAAGAAAGACGAGCCCATCACTGTTAAAGTTGGTGATACCGTTCTTTACGGCAAATATGCCGGTACCGAGTTGAGCGTAGATGGCAAAGACTACCTTATCATGCGGGAGTCTGATATTTATGCCATTATTTAATCTTTTAACAGCAACGTATTTTATTAATTGTTTCAAACTTAAAACGCATTAAACAATGGCTAAAGATATTGTATTCAATCTTGAAGCAAGAAACGCCCTGAAAGTGGGTGTAGACAAACTGTCTAACGCAGTAAAGGTTACCCTGGGGCCCAAAGGCCGCAACGTAATCATGGATAAAAAATTCGGCGCCCCGGCCATCTCCAAGGATGGTGTTACGGTTGCCAAGGAAATTGAACTGGAAGATCCCATTGAAAACATGGGTGCACAGATGGTGAAAGAAGTAGCCAGCAAGACGGCTGATGTAGCCGGCGACGGTACTACCACAGCAACCGTTCTTGCACAGGCCATCATTACCCATGGTTTGAAAAACGTTACCGCCGGAGCCAACCCCATGGATCTTAAGCGTGGTATCGACAAGGCCGTTGAACAGGTGATTGCCCATCTGAAATCACAGAGCAAGGAAGTTGGCGACAGCTACGAAAAAATTGAGCAGGTGGCCACCATCTCTGCCAACAACGACAACTCCATTGGCAAACTGATCGCCGAAGCCATGAGCAAGGTGAAAAAAGAAGGCGTTATCACCATTGAAGAAGCCAAAGGTACCGAAACCAGCGTGAAGGTGGTGGAAGGTATGCAGTTCGACCGCGGTTATATTTCCCCTTATTTTGTTACCGATACCGACAAGATGGAAGTGGTTTATGAAGATCCCTATATCCTGATCCATGACAAAAAGATCAGCACCATGAAGGATTTTCTGCCCATCCTGGAAAAAGTGGTACAAACCGGACGTCCCCTTCTGATCATTGCAGAAGATGTTGATGGGGAAGCACTGGCCACCCTGGTTGTTAACAAATTGCGTGGTTCTCTGAAAATCGCAGCTGTTAAGGCTCCCGGATTTGGAGACCGCCGCAAGGCCATGCTCGAAGACATTGCCATTCTTACCGGTGGTACCGTAATCAGTGAAGAGCAGGGATATAAACTCGAGAACACCGACGTTTCCATGCTTGGAAGGGCTGAGAAAATTACCATCGACAAAGACAACACCACCATCGTAAGCGGCAAGGGAGAAAAGGAAAACATCAAGGCCCGCATCAACCAGATCAAAGCCCAGATGGAAAACACCACCAGCGATTATGACCGCGAGAAACTTCAGGAACGTCTGGCCAAACTGGCAGGCGGGGTGGCCGTTCTTTATGTTGGAGCAGCCAGCGAAGTGGAAATGAAAGAAAAGAAAGACCGTTTCGACGACGCCCTGCACGCTACCCGTGCAGCCGTTGAAGAAGGCATCGTTCCCGGCGGTGGTATCGCCTATATCCGCGCCATTGAGTCGCTGGAAAACTTCAAAGGCGACAATGAAGACGAAAACACCGGCGCTGCCATCGTTCGCAAGGCCCTCGAGGAGCCCCTGC
>CAZFOI010000023.1:0-10888 GCA_964520605.1 uncultured Bacteroidales bacterium | reverse complement strand
AGATCCTCTGACGGCGATCCATACGCCGGAGCTCCGGCATATGTAGTGGTGCACACCAGGGGACGGCCATTGTTTGTAGAGGAAGCCGTTTGGCAAAACGGAATATTCAGGACTTCGGTTCCTTTCAGAAACCTGGTTAGTGGCGTTACCAGGGTAACCGTTTTTGATGCCTCAGGCAATGCCGTTGCTGAACGACTTGTGTTCGTGAATCGTAACGATCTGCACATCCCGCGTGTAAGTCTGGAAAATATTCGCATCAATGGAACTGAAGGAATCCAGGCCGATATGCAGTTCGACTTCAAAGAAATCGGAGAGGACTGGGGGCATTATTCCCTGCGCCTGCTCGGTTCCGATGTCCCATTGGAAGACAGCAAACACAATATGGCTTCTTATCTCTTACTGAGTTCAGACCTGGTGGCAGATGTACGGGATCCATGGTCTTATTTTGTTCATGATACTGATGAATGGGCAGGAAAACTCGACCTGCTGATGCTTACCCACGGATGGAGAAAATATGACTGGAACGCCCTGCTTGCAGGAAGTTTACATGCGATAAAATATGAAGATGCCCCGGGGCTTACCCTGAGTGGCAGGGTGGTGCCAACCTCCTCCCGTATGCCGGCAGGCATGCTTAACGTAGAACTCACCATCCGGCAGGATAAGGCCAGGGTATTGGCTGCCAAAACAGATGCGCAGGGAAATTTTTCTTTTAAGGGCATACAGGCAGAAGGACCTTTTGTTGCCGAACTGCTTGCCGAGAGAGAAACCTTCTCCAGAAGCCTCAGAATAGTCCTTGACGAAAGACAGGTGATGGATATTGACTACCAGCAGGGCTTGTTTACAAGACCGAATCTGATAACATCAAGAAGTCCGCAATGGGTTCGCAGCCCCCAGCCCAGAACCACCCTTCGTTCCCTGGCCCCGACTCCTGTGCGCGGTGAAGAAACAACCTCCATATACGGTCAACCCGATCAGGTGATATATATGGAGGATGTCCGCGGAAAGCATAACAATATTGCTTCTGTGCTAAGGGGGCGGGTAACCGGTTTGGTAGACGGGCCGGGAGGAACCCTGATGATACGTGGGCCAAGCAGTATCAATATCTCCAGCGAGCCATTGTATCTAATTGATGGTACCATTGTTGGTTCTGGCATGTTTTTACAAATGAATCCGGAAGAAGTTGAGCGCATTGAAGTTGTTACTGGCCCCAAGGCTGCCATATTCGGTGCAAGGGGAGGATCGGGTGTTATAGCAATGTATACCCGCAAAAACATCCCCGGAGTTCAGAAAGGCTATGAGTTTCTAATAAACGGATATGCTGTTCCCATATCCTTTTATTTATCCAATATTGAATCTTCTCGTTTTGCCAATAGCAAGGTGCCACGTACCCTTTTTTGGGAACCTGTCATTTTCCCTGATGAGCAGGGGAAGATCTCTGTAAGCGTGCCACTGGTTGAGCAGTGGAAGCACAAACGGTTTTTCCTTGAAGGCATTGACAACAATGGCAGAATTACCGTAAAAGAGATAAACGTTCAGTAAGCACTCAGATGATCAGCTGCCGTGGTTTTGCAACCCAATAAGAAATTCAAGGGTGTTTACTCCATCGGCATAATCCCAGGGCTCCGGAAGCTGGGTGTCTCCAAATAAGAGGCATCCGTCTTCCGGGGTTTTTATTGAAGGGGGAATGACGGCGCATTGAATACGATCCCTGTTTGAATTCAGATACCCATAAAATGCTTGTTGTTGCTTGTAACGCTTAAGATGGATTACTCCGGTGGGGGAGGAAACGGACTCATTTTCAGCAAGCAGCACAAAGCCTGTGTCAGTATGCATCATTCTGTTTACCTGGAAAATGGCTCTCTGGTATTCGTAATTGTGCCGGTATCGCCTGTTTTCCATAATTTGCGCCCAGGGTTTCCATGCTGCTGCCAGGATCCCGTGCTCGTATGATTCAGGTATCCACAATTGGGATACGTTTCGGCATCCCAATCCATAATATGAAAACACATCCACGGCAAGTTTCCTAAGCTCTTCCTCTGTTTCATCTCCCTGAATCAGTGCAATGGAGTTGCGGTTTCTCCGTATTATATGCGGGTAATTTCCAAAATAGTAGTCAAAGTATCTTGAGGTGTTGTTGCTTCCGGTTGCAATTACTGCATCAAATCCGGCGGCTTTCCCTGCGCTAAAATTGATGTAGGGCGCAAATCCAGGTTCAATGGAAAGCAGTAAGCCGGCTGTTGCCTTTGGTAATAATTCATCGCCGGATGATAGTTTGGCAATCAGCCGGTTTCCTGTGAGCAGAACGCACAGCATATCATGAAAGCCCACCAGGGGAATATTCCCGGCCATGATTACCAATATGTTCAGGGGGGGCTGCTCCAGGCCATTCTCAACAAAGGGGGACATCCATTTTCTGATTTTGCCCGGCTCGAGCATACAGGCAAGTGCTTCCAGAGAACGGATCACTTCCCTGATTGAAAACCATGGATTTGCCTGTTCACTGTCAAAGGCTGCCTTAAGAAACATCGTCATGGCATTCCCCGTGGCAGGTCCTGTTTTGCCGTTGCGCAGGCTTTCGGCTGCATGCCCGAATGCTTCGCCAAGTTGAATGAATGCCTCAGTCCTTTTTGAAAGATTCATAGGGCTGGTTTTTGCTGCTATATTTGCAATAATGCTGCTCAATGCAAAGTTATCATAATAATGAGGGATACAATCAACAAGATTGCCGGGTGCGGCATCATGAAATGGGCAAAATGCCTGGGCCTGTTTCTGCTTCTTGGTTTTGGTGCGCATATTGCACCGGCCAGACACTTACAACCCATACTGTCTGAGCAGGACTCACTCTTCTTCGCCCTTTCGCAGGATTCTCTTATAAGGCTTTCAGGAAACCTCATCATAAGTAGAAACGACTCTGTCCGGATAAAGTCCGCCGGGCAGTTTCAGGCATACCTGATAGAGATATTGCAGAAGAATGATTCGTGGATGTTTGCTTTTGATTCTCTCAGGACGGTATCTTTTCTGACACCACCAGACAGTGCTTTTCGTATAATTAGCTGGTATGTTCCTTTATTGTCGGGACACTTCCGTTATTATGGATTGGTGCAGTACCCTCCGGAATCGGGCAGGGGAATACTTGAGCTGACAGACCAAACCCCTGAGCCGCAATTCCTGACGGATGAATGGCCATCAAACGGGTATTGGCTTGGGGCTTATTATTATGACATCATCTTTCATCGTTATGAAGATGTGAATGTATATACCCTGCTGGGCTGGAAGGGATACAGTCCGGAAATCAGAATGCGGGTAATTGAAACATTCAGCCCCGGTGATTCCATCCCTGTTTTTGGGAGTCCCGGGTTCAGGAAAGAGGGTAAGGTGTTGGAACGGATTGTCTTTTCTTATTCGGCCAGGGTGTCAATGAGCCTTCTTTACGAAACCAGACTTGCCTTTGGCCAGCAGGAAAAGGCACCCATGATTGTGTTTGATCGTCTGACACCCATGCGACCTGAATTTTCAGGGCAGTTCAGATACTATGTGCCCGAAGGCAATATTTTCGATGCGTTCCTGTTTGAAAACGGGCTGTGGAATTTTGTCTCCGATGTGGATGCCAGGAGGCCGGAAGACGAACCTCCCCAATAAAGAATATTTGCTGTTTTTCTTTTTTCTGTGGGATAAATTTGCCACCTTTGCAGGGTAGCATTTTTTCCGTTTTTTTCATTATATATACCCGGTTTTTCCTTGGTGGTTGTTTAATCATACTTAAGGATTTGCCGGGATTTTATCAGAAGGTTCAACCATAATTTCTATAACCCAAAACCCGACCCTATGAAAAAGCATAATTTTAGCGCCGGACCCTCTGTTCTTGCAAGAGAGGTCATTGAAAACACAGCCAAAGCAGTCCTGGATCTTAATGGTATTGGCCTGTCAGTAATGGAAATTTCCCATCGTGGGAAAGATTTCCAGGCTGTAATGGACGAAACAGTGGCCCTGTTTAAGGAATTGCTTCAGATCCCGGATAACTACCACGTCCTTTTCCTCGGTGGTGGTGCCAGCCTGCAATTCTGCATGGTGCCATTTAACCTGCTTAACAAGAAGGCCGCATACCTGGAAACCGGTGTCTGGGCCAAGAAGGCCATTAAGGAAGCCAAATTTTTTGGCGAGGTTGAGGTTGTAGCTTCTTCTTCTGACAAAACCTTCAGTTATATTCCAAAGGGATGGACAATTCCTGCAGATGCTGATTATTTCCACATTACCACAAACAACACCATATATGGTACGGAGATATTTGAAGATTTTGACAGCCCGGTGCCACTCGTGGCAGATATGTCATCAGACATTTTCAGTCGTCCGATCGATGTATCCAAGTATGCCCTGATTTATGGCGGTGCCCAGAAAAACCTTGGCCCTGCAGGGGCTACCTTCGTGATTATTCGCGACGACATTCTTGGCAAGGTAGATCGTCCCATTCCTACCATGCTTAACTACCAAACCCATATCGATGAGGGCTCCATGTTTAACACCCCTCCCTGTCTGCCTATTTATACATGTCTGGAAACCCTTCGCTGGCTGAAAAAACTGGGCGGAGTGGGCGTTATGCAAAAGATGAACCAGGAAAAAGCGGCCCTTTTGTACAATGAGATTGACCGCAACCCATTGTTCGTTTGCCCTGTGGAAAAAGACAGTCGCTCGCTTATGAACATCAGTTTTATTATGACCCCGGAGTACAAGGAACTTGAAGCGGAGTTTTTGAGTTTCACCTCTGCCCGTGGCATGAGCGGCTTGAAAGGCCATCGTTCTGTTGGAGGCTTCCGGGCATCAACTTACAATGCCCTTGAAAGAGAGAGTGTGGTAGCTCTGGTTGAAGCCATGCAGGAATTTGAAAAGATTCATAAGAAGTAAATCCTTAAAACATAAGCAAAGATGAAGAAGGTATTGATCGCCACGGACAAGCCATTTGCACCCGTTGCCGTGGACGGGATACGAAAAATCGTCGAGCAGGCCGGATATGAGCTGCTTCTGCTGGAAAAATACACCAGCGTTCAGGAACTGAAGGAGGCTGCTGCAAAGGCTGATGCCATGATCATCCGCAGTGATATCGCCAGCAGGGAAGTCATTGAAGCTGCCCCCAATCTTAAAGTAATTGTCAGGGCAGGAGCAGGCTATGACAACATTGACCTTGTTGCATGCACGGAACATGGTGTTGTGGCCATGAACACTCCGGGACAGAACTCCAATGCTGTTGCTGAATTGGCGTTTGGCATGATGTTGTATGCCATTCGCAACGGCTTTAACGGTACCTCCGGTTCAGAACTCAGAGGCAAGACCATTGGCATTCATGCCTATGGCAATGTTGGACGCTATGTTGCACAGATTGCCCTCGGCTTCGGCATGGATGTATATGCCTTTGACCCTTTTGTGAACGCAGCAGACATGGAAAAAGACGGTGTGAAGCCGGTAGGTTCAGTAGAAGAACTGTATAAGACCTGTCGTTACATTTCCCTGCACATACCGGCCAATGAAAAAACCAAAAAGTCAGTGAATCATGAGCTCCTTTCCTTGCTGCCCAAGGGTGGGGTGGTGGTAAACACCGCCCGCAAGGAGGTAATCCATGAAGAGGATTTGCTCAGGATCATGGAAGAAAGACCGGATTTCAGGTATCTCTCTGATATCGCCCCTGATTGTGCTGCTGAGTTTGTAGAAAAGTACCCGGGTCGCTTTGTATTTACAGCAAAGAAAATGGGTGCCCAGACAGCAGAAGCCAACATCAATGCAGGTCTGGCTGCCGCACGTCAGATACAGGCATATTTTGAGAAGGGAGACACCAGTTTCCAGGTAAATAAATAAACTGCCGAAAGGGGAGAATTCTCCCCTTTCGTGTTTTTCATTACTATACATTAACTTATTAAATTATGGCAATATTTAAACCTTTTCAGGGCTATCGCCCTCCTAAGGAGATTGTGAAAGATCTGGCTTCCAGGCCTTATGATGTATTGGATTCCAAAGAGGCCAGAGAAGAGGCCGGGGACAATCCCTATTGCTTTCTTCGTGTTGTAAAACCAGAAATTGAGTTGCCGGAAAATACAGATCTCTATTCAGATGTGGTATACGAGAAAGCCCGTAGCAATTTCAGGGATTTTATTGAAAAAGGATATCTGGTACAGGATAGCAAACCCCAGTTCTATGTTTACGCCCAAACCTGGGCTGAGAAAACCCAATATGGGATAGTTGGTTGCGCCGGTGTTGAAGATTATATGAGTGGTGCAATTAAGAAACATGAACTAACCCGCCCGGATAAGGAAGAAGACCGGATGAAGCACGTCAGGGTGCTGAATGCCAATGCCGAGCCTGTTTTTTTTACCTATGCCGCGAATCAGGAGATTGACCGGATAGTATCCGGCATTACCCGTAACGAACCCGTGTATGATTTTGTGGCAGACGATGGCTTTGGTCATACATTCTGGATTATTTCCGATGATGACCAAATTGCGAGGATTGAACAGATTTTTGCCGGAATTCCGGCATTGTATGTTGCAGACGGGCATCACCGTACAGCCGCCGCAGCCCTTGTTGGGAACGAAAAGAAGGGCAACAATCCGGGACATACCGGAATGGAGGAGTACAACTTTTTCATGGCAGTTGTGTTCCCTGACGATCAACTGACAATCATAGACTACAACCGTGTGGTAAAGGATCTGAATGGTTTAAGTCCTCAGGAGTTTCTTTCAGCACTTGATGCAGATTTTGTTGTGGTTCATAAGGGCACATCGGAATACAAGCCAGACAGATTGCATGTATTTTCAATGTATCTTGGTGGTGAGTGGTATGAACTGCAAGCCAAACCGGGTACTTACAATGATGATGACCCCATTGGCGTCCTGGATGTAACCATTCTGTCAGACCGTGTTCTGGATCGCATCCTTGGCATAAAGAACCTTCGTACTGACAAACGAATCGATTTTGTCGGAGGTATCAGGGGGCTTGGTGAGTTGAAAAAGCGCGTGGATAGCGGGGAAATGGCCGTTGCTTTTGCTTTATATCCGGTAACCATGAAACAACTTATGGATATCGCAGATACCGGCAACATCATGCCTCCCAAGACTACCTGGTTCGAACCAAAATTGCGTAGCGGACTTGTGGTTCACACCCTGGATTAAAAAAGTTTTTAAAAGAATTTGATTTTCAAATTTTCTTGCTAACTTTGCAGTCCTTTAAAAAGGGATTCAACAATCTTTTTAAAAGCGCTCCTGATGAAAAAAGATATCCATCCGACGAATTATCGTTTCGTTGTTTTTACCGACATGTCTAACGACTATAGTTTCCTAACGCGTTCAACCGCATTCAGTAAAGAAACGGTTAAATGGGAAGACGGAAAGGAATACCCGGTTATCAAACTGGAGATTTCTCACACCTCCCATCCGTTCTATACCGGGAAGCAACAGCTTGTTGACACAGCCGGTCGTGTGGACAAATTCCGCACAAAATACCAGAAGCATCTGGAAAAGAAACAAGGCTGAGCCGGTAAAAAAAAAGCGTCGTAAAATAGCCCTCCCAGGAGGGCTATTTTTATTTTATTTTTTACCTTTAAGCCTGTATAAAATTAACTCAAATCCCTACTGATGAACTATATATTGTTTGGAGATCAGACCCGTACGCACCTGCTTCCGTTTACTTTTACCCGCCCATTGGCCGATATACGTGTGGGAATACTTACCATGCGCGAAAAATGGGAGATGATCCTGAGTGCAAAAACATCAAGTCTTACAGAGGCTTATCTTAGTGAAAAGTTTCCATTGGTTAAACAAGCCGACAATGTATTGATCAACTCCAGTGTTTTTCCTGATTCAAATATGGTGGAGGAGATTTCCCGGCTGGAGCCAAACCAGACCCTGGTAAGCGGAGATGTTCTGATTGCCCACAGGCTTCGTGAGTCTGATATTGACAATATGGATGTGGATCTGCTGGATGCGGTAATTCCGATGGAAACCAGCAGTCCTTTGGTAAAACTGGCCAATTTGTGGGATATCATTACCTTGAACGGACAAGCTATCAGAGCAGATTTTAAGCTGATTACCAGGGGAAGGAAAAGCCAGGCAGTTCCTGATCATGCAAGGATTGCCAATGCCGGAGAGGTGTTCATCGAAGAAGGTGCCATATTGGAAAATGTGATCATCAATGCCTCAGAGGGCCCGGTTTATATTGGCAGGGAAGCCCGTGTTCTGGATGGCGCCATTATTCGTGGTCCTGTAGCCATTTGCGAAGGATCGGTTATAAGGCTGGGAGCAAAAATTTATGGCAATTCCACCATAGGGCCTTATTCTAAAATAGGAGGAGAAATGACGGATTCTGTCGTGTTCGGATATTCCAACAAAACACACGATGGATTCCTCGGACATAGTGTTATCGGAGAATGGTGCAATCTGGGGGCTGACACAAACACCTCCAACCTTAAAAACAATTATGATGAGGTGCGCCTTTGGGACTATGCAGAAAACAGCTTTGTAAGCACGGGATTGCAATTTTGCGGTACATTCATGGGCGATCATTCCAAATGCGGAATCAATACCATGTTTAATACGGGTACTGTGGTGGTCGTAAATGCACAGGTATTTGGATCGGGTTTTATGCGGAATTTTATTCCATCCTTCACCTGGGGAAGTGTTTCGGGATTTTCTACAGTGGATATTGTCAAAGCCATTGATGTTGCCCGCAGGGTTTATGCAAGACGGGGGAAGGTCTTTGATAAGGCTGATGAACAAATCATGCGCTATGTGTTTTCACAAACCCAGGGATATCGAAAGGGATAACCGAACCGGGAAATCAGGTACTGAAACGCAGGCTCTTGCAACAGCCTGCGTTTTTGTCATCATACGGTAACCTGGCAGACATTGTTGCGGATATTCGGACATGGCATAGTGATTGCTTATGTCCATATAGTTATGTTTGGAGAGGGAATTATGTGAAACCTTTCCAAAGCATGACGTTTTTTCATGTTAAATGACAAACTGACTACTATTATATGAATGGATTTTTAGAAAATCAGGGCCTTGATTTCAGCGATATGATGGATGCAGACAGCGAATACATACCATTGCTTTCTACCGAAGAAGAGGAGCAAATGGCTGCAGAAGACCTTCCGGAGACTTTGCCCATATTGCCATTAAAGAATACTGTATTGTTTCCCGGTGTGGTAATTCCCATTACCGTAAGCAGAGACAAGTCTATACGTCTGGTGCGGGATATTTATAAACAATCCAGGGTCATAGGGGTGGTGGCCCAGAAAAATGCTGCCGTTGAAGATCCTGCTTTTGCTGATTTGCAGCGTATCGGAACGGTGGCGTACATAATTAAGGTACTGCAGATGCCTGATGGCAATACCACCGTAATTATTCAGGGGAAAAAGCGCTTTGTACTGGAGGAGCTTATCGAAGAAGAGCCATTCTTTAAGGCCAGGGTATCCGGCTTTGATCCGGCAGAAAAGCCAAAGCATTCACAGAAGTTTAAGGCTTTGATTTCCACAATCAAGGATATGGCCATCCAGATTGTAAAGCTTTCTCCCAACGTACCTTCGGAAGCCGCTTTTGCCATCAGCAATATTGAAAGCCCCGTGTTTCTGGTGAACTTTATTTCCTCCAACCTCAACATTGATGTGGATGAAAAACAAAAATTGCTTGAAACGCCAGATCTGAATACCCGTGCCAATGTGGTTCTGGGGTATTTAAGCCGCGAACTTAAGGTTGTTGAACTGAAGAACCAGATTCAATCAAAGGTAAAAACCGACATAGACAAACAGCAGCGGGATTATATCCTGGGGCAGCAACTGAAAACGATACAGGAGGAGCTTGGAGGCAATCCCCATGAGCAGCAGATCAGTGAGCTTAGAGAAAGAGGCAAATCCAAGAAATGGAGCAAGCAGGTAAGGGATGTATTTGAAAAGGAATTGATCAGGCTGCAACGAATCAATCCTGCAGCCATGGAGTTCTCCATGCATTTGAACTATCTGGAGACTTTGGTGGAATTGCCCTGGAATGAATTTACCCCTGACCGCTTTGATCTGAAAAAGGCGCAGGCTGTGCTGGATAAGGATCATTATGGACTTGAAAAGATCAAAGACAGGATCATTGAATACCTGGCGGTCTTAAAGCTTAAGGGCGATATGAAATCTCCCATATTGTGCTTTGTTGGTCCTCCCGGAGTGGGCAAGACCTCACTGGGGAAGTCTATTGCAAGGGCAATTGGCCGGAACTATGTCAGGATGTCACTTGGGGGATTGCGCGATGAGGCTGAAATCAGAGGCCATAGGAAAACATATGTGGGTGCCATGCCCGGGCGGATTATTCAGAATCTGAAAAAGGCAAAGTCAGCCAATCCGGTTTTTGTCTTGGACGAGATAGACAAAATTGGCCATCAATCATTTAGCGGAGACCCTTCATCTGCTTTGCTTGAGGTTTTGGATCCTGAGCAAAACAATACCTTTTACGACAATTACCTGGAAATTGATTTCGATTTGTCTAACATCATGTTTATTGCCACAGCCAATACGCTTTCAGGAGTGCACCCTGCACTGAGAGACCGTATGGAAGTCATTGATCTTAGTGGCTACATTGTTGAAGAGAAACTTGAGATTGCCCGCCGCCATTTGATCCCAAGGCAACTTGATGCCCATGGTGTTAAATCCGGCCAGTTGAAAATAGGGAAAGCTGTCCTTGAACGGCTGATAGATGAATACACCAGAGAATCAGGGGTAAGGTCATTGGAGAAAGTAATAGCCAAGGTAGTAAGGAACCGGGCGCGGTCTATAGTTTTGGGTGATGCTGTTTCGGCTTCACTTACTGCAGGAGACATTGAGGATATCCTTGGCCCACCCCAATACCAAAGGGAAAAATCCGGT